>CAZQPJ010000055.1:0-11407 GCA_964595105.1 uncultured Bifidobacterium sp. | reverse complement strand
GGGGTGCTCGACATGGAGGACAACGGCTATCTCATCACCCAGTCCGGTTCGTCGTACACCAACATCCCCGGGGTGTTCGCCTGCGGCGACGTGCAGGACCACACCTACCGCCAGGCCATCACCGCCGCCGGGTCGGGCTGCATGGCCGCCATCGACTGCGAACGTTGGCTGGAAGCCAACCACCACTGACACACCGCCGCTAGCATCAGCCTCCCGAGCCGAAAGGATTTCGACATGGCCGATGGCATCGTCACTCTCACCACTTCCACGTTCGACGAGACGGTCGCTTCGAGCGACAAGCCCATCGTGGTCGACTTCTGGGCCGAGTGGTGCGGTCCGTGCAAGATGATCGCTCCGATCCTCTCCGAGATCTCGTCCGAGCAGCCGGCCATCACCATCGCCAAGCTGAACGTCGACGAGAACCCCGACATCGCCATGCGCTTCAACGTCATGAGCATCCCGACGCTCCTCGTCTTCCAGCAGGGAGAAGTGCGCAAGCGGCTCGTCGGCGCGAAGGGCAAGGGCCAACTCCTGCAGGAGCTGAACGAATTTCTGCCTACTTCCCGCTGACCCCCGGTCAGCGCGGCGAGGCCATCCGCGACCTCCAACGCCGCCTCGGCGCTGCTGGGTTTGCCCCTGACGCCGGTCATCACACCGGCGTCTATGGCGCGCTCACCGAGTCGGCCGTGAGGGCGTTTCAGGAGGCTCGCGGCCTGCGCGCCGACGGCATCTGCGACGAAATCACCTGGTCAGCACTCATCGAGGCGAACTGGGAGTTCGGCGACCGACTCCTCTACCTCACCTCGCCCAATCTCCGTGGTGACGATGTGAGCGAACTGCAGACACGACTCGCGCGCCTCGGATTCGACTGCGGTCGAGTCGATGGAATTCTCGGCCCTCGTACGGCCGCGGCACTCACCGAGTTCCAGTCGAACTGCGGCCTCCCGAGCGACGGCGTGTGCGGTCCCACCACCGTGCGGTCGATCATGCTGGTCAGTTCACAGACGGGCGACGGACCAGGCGTGGGGGTGGTGCGCGAACGCGAACGCCTTCGCGAAGCGGCCGGCTCGCTTGCCCGCTGTCGCATCGTGGTGGGCCAGTTCGGTGGCCTCAGCGCGCTCACCCGCATTCTCGCCCGCCAGTTGCGGCTGAAGGGTGCCACCGTCATCAGCCTCGACGAACCCGATGTGATCGCCCAGGCCCGTGCCGCCAACCAGTTCACGGCCGACGCCTACCTCGGCTTCGAGCCCAGTGTCGAGCCAGCGGCGGTGGCCCACTTCTATCGGGTGCCCACCTTCGAGTCGATCGGCGGCAGAGCCCTGGCCGAGTCGATCGCCAACGAGATCCGCGTCGTCGACGGGTTCCACCCCGAAGTGGTCGGCATGCGCCTGCCGATACTGCGCGAGACGAAGATGCCCGCCGTGCTCGTCACCATCGGCTCGGTGCGCTCGGTCAGTGATGCGTCGGGTGAACTCGTCGACGCCGTCCTGCGAGCGTTCGAGCAGTGGATCTCCCGCGTCGCTTGAGCCCGCGGTGCACGATCACGAACCCACGGTTGAGGGTTTATCCACAGTTCATCCCCAGTTGTGGCTAAACCTCAATCTGAGGTTCGCGAGTTCTGTGGACAAGCCGCGCGCAACTCAGTCGAGATCGCCACTCTGAGTGGTCATTTGGTGATAAATGCGCTCCAAATCCACAAGATCTGCAAAATCGATCACCACTTTGCCCTTCTTCGAGCCCATGGTGACGCTCACCCGTGTGGACAAGTGCTCCGCCAGCAGTTGCTCCAACTCGAGCAGTCCCGGCGGCCGAAGTCGGGTGACGCCCGTCCCTGTTGCACCAGTACCAGCCGAGCCACCGCCCTCGGGGGCATCGTCGGAACCGCCAGGTCCGTCAGCGCCGCCGTCGCGGTCTCGCACGGCCTCCTCCAACATGCGCACCGACCAGTTCTCTGCAGCAGCACGGCGCGCCAACTGCTCCTGATATGCCCGGTCCGGAGTTCCCAGCAGCGCCTTGGCATGACCCGCGCTCAGACGACCATCGGCGAGCAGCGACTGAATACCAGCCGGCAACGACATCAGGCGCATGGTGTTGGTGACCGACGACCGGCTCTTGCCGACCCGCTGGGCCACTTGCTCATGGGTCAGCGAGAAGTCCTCGATGAGCTGCTGGTAGGCAGCCGCCTCCTCCAACGGCGTGAGGTCCTGACGATGAAGGTTCTCCACCAACGCCCGTTCCACCGATCCGAGATCGTTGGTGGCCCGTACGACCGCCGGAATCATCGACAGACCCGCACGCCGCGCCGCACGCCAACGACGTTCACCGGCGATCAACTCATAGTTCTCCTCGCCCACCGGGCGAACCAGCACCGGCTGCAGTACACCGATCTCACGGATCGATGCGGCGAGTTCCGCGAGTGACTCCTCATCGAAGTGCACACGAGGCTGGTTGGGGTTGGGCACGATGTTGCCGACGGGAATGTCGAGCAGTCGCGGAGTGTCGGCTCCTCCCCCACCATCCTTGGCCTCCGCTGGAATGAGGGCGCCGAGTCCTTTACCGAGTCCGCTCAGACGGGCCACCGCTGATCTCCTTCGCTACGCTCCGGTACGCCGTGGCACCGCGAGAAGTCGGATCGAACGTGATGATCGGCTGTCCGAACGACGGTGCCTCCGACAATCGCACCGTTCGGGGTACCACCGAGCGAACCACCTTGTCGCCGAAGTGCTCCCGCACTTCCTTCACCACCTGGTCGGCCAGCTTCGTTCGAGCGTCGTACATGACGCACACGATGGTGCTCACCTCGAGTTGGGGGTTGAGATTGCGCTTCACCAGGTCGACGTTCCGAAGCAGCTGCCCGAGGCCCTCCAAGGCGTAGTACTCGCATTGAATTGGCACAAGTACCTCGGCGGCCGCGTTGAGGCCGTTCACGGTGAGCAAGCCGAGCGACGGGGGACAGTCGATCAGTACGTAGTCGAAGTCGTCGAGGACACCCTCGATGGCCCGCCGCAAACGGTTCTCGCGGCTGAACGCCGGCACCAGTTCGATTTCCGCACCTGCGAGATCGAGGCTTGCAGGTGCCACGAACAGATTCTTCACCGAGGTCGGTTCGATGCAGTTCTCGAGCGGCACCTCGTGCATGATCACGTGGTACATCGAGGTTTCGAGGCCACGGTTGTCGATGCCGAGGCCGGTCGATGCGTTGCCCTGCGGGTCGAGATCGACGAGGAGGGTGCGGTAGCCGAGTTCCGCAAGACACGCTCCAACGTTGATGGTGGTGGTGGTCTTGCCGACCCCACCCTTCTGGTTGGCAACAGCGATCACGCGGGGGAGTGGGCGACGTTCGGAGGGGGGCGATGTCATCGAAGGACAACTCCTCTTCATTCGAGCCTGATCCGCATGGCGATCAGGACGCTTGGAGCCCGAGACTACCCGAACAAGTCCGCACCACGGTGGATTGCCGGGATTCACTGTTCCACGTGGAACATTCCTCGACGGAGCCGCCGACACTTCCTCCCGCCCACCATCCGCCGCGGCGTCAGGGGGTGTTCCACGTGGAACATCAGCCCCTGAGGAACGTGCGTACTCCCTGCGTGCGGCCCTGATCCCGCAGCCCCGTCCGGTCGAGGAGCACTCTGGGCCAGCGTTCGGCATCATCCTGTGGGGGTTCGCTCACGATCAGCACCCCGCCCATCCGCAGCAGTACCCCAGCCCACCGGGCCGTGATGTCCGGGGCGGCGAAGCTTCGGGCAGTGACGACGTCGAAAGCACCAGCGTTGTCGTGGGCGACCCCACGAACATCCATCCCAAGTACCGTCACACGCTCCTCGAGGGCCAGTGCTGTCACTGCCCGGCGAAGCAGATCGGCCCGGCGGGTTCGACGCTCCACCAGTACGACTTCCAGTTCTGGGCAGCGGACGGCGATCACCAGGCCTGGCAGGCCGCCTCCCGAACCAAGGTCGACCAGACGACGCGCCCCTGCCGGTACGTGTGCAACGAAACGATCAGCATGGGCAACTGCGGCCTCCAAGGAGGCCTCACCGATTGCGCCCCGCTCGCGGATTCCGGCGAGCGTGGCGAGCAGACGATCGTCGTCAGTCATTCGCCGGGGCGATGACCACCCGGCGATACGGGTCATCTCCCTCGGAACGAGTGGCGATGCCGTCGATGTCGGCCAGAGTGTCGTGGATGATCTTGCGGTCGGCCGACGACATCGGCTCCAGCACGCGAGCAACGCCGGAGGCCTTCACCTCGTCGGCCATCTGCTGTGCGAAGTTGCCGAGAGCGGCACGGCGGCGCTCGCGGTAGCCGCCCACGTCGAGACGCAGGCGGGTGTCGTGATCACCCAATCGACGCTGCGATGCGACACGCACGATGTCCTGCACGGCCTGCAGTGTGGTGCCACGCGGACCAACCAACAATCCAAGTTCCTGGCCGTTCACCTGCACCTCGAGATCATCGCCATCGCGATGCAAGGTCACCTCGCCGGCCAGGCCGAACGCATCGAGAAGGCCGGTCATGAACTGGACGGCCTCATCGCCCACCTGTTGTGCATCCACGTTGCGCTCCTCACTGATCGATGTGCTGTCGGTGTTCGGCTTCGGCCGCTTTGCTGCGGCCGGCTTCGGTGCCTGTTTCTGACCCTGATGCTGATCCGGCTTGGCACCTTGCTTCGGCTTCGGCTCACGCGGGGAACGATCAGCACCGCCACCCGACTTGGCTCCGCCCTGGCCCTTACCAGCAGGGCGATCGCCGCTTCGCTTGCGGTCGCGACGCTCGATCTTCTGCCGAACCTGCGTCGGGCGGACTCGGGCGCGTACCCTCGCCTCACCGCGGACACGGCCGAAGAGCCCGGCCTTGGGCTCCTCGATCACCTCGAATTCAGCGTCTTCGGGATGAACGCCCAGCTGACTCAGCGCGCGTTCCTTTGCTTCCTCCACGGTCTTTCCCGTGGTCTCGACCCATTCCATGTGTGTCCTGCTTACTTCTTCTTGGGGGGCCGACCGGAGCCACTGGGGCGACCGGCCTTGCCGCTGGAGGGGGGCCGGGCAGCGTTCCGCGCCGCCTGGCCCGTGGGCTTGTTCTTGGGCGGTGTGACCCGCTTGCTGGTGACGGGCGCCGCCGGCTTGGCAGCATCCTTGCTGGCCGACAGGTCGCGCTTGGCCTGAGCGAACAGACCACCGCCACCGCCGTCCTTCGAATGGAGCTCACGCGCCTTCTCACTGGCTGCCTGCGCCTGCCGACCGAGGGAGTGCTCGCCCTTGTAGAAGCGGTGGGTGATGTACCAGTTCAGGCCGATGCGGATGATCGCCTGGGCCGTGTAGTACACCACGAGGCCGGTGAGGTAGAGACCCATGAACACGGCGAACAGCACCGGCAGGTACTGCATCAGCTTCTGCTGCGTGGGGGAGATGGAGGGTGACACCGCTGCACGGGACGCAACCATCCGTTGCTGCACGAAGTAGAGGAGCCCGAGGAGTACCACCAGGCCGACATAGAGAAGGCCCTTGGAGAACGACTCGCTCACAACACCGTAGGGGCGCTTCGCGAGGTCGAGGCCCCACGACAGCATCTCGGTCTTGCCGGCCAACGAACGGTAGATCTCGCTGCTCTTGCTGACGTACAGCGGCTCGAACGTCTTCCCGTCGGCGCTGAGGTTGGTGAGACCGTGCAGCACCTTGAACATGATGAAGAACACCGGCATCTGCAGCAGCAGAGGGAAACACGAGGCCATCGGGTTCACCTTGTGCTCCTGATAGAGCTTCATCATCTCTTCGTTGAGCTTCTGGCGATCGCCGCGATACTGGTTCTGCAGTCGCTTCATCTCGGGCTGCAACTTCTGCATCTCGAGCATGCCCTTGGTGCTCTTCAGCACCAACGGCGCCGTGATGATCATCACCACGAGCGCGATGAGCGAGATGGCGAGGATGTAGTTGTGGGTGAAGCTGTAGAACCACGCCAGCAGTGCGGCAGGCGCCTCGAAGAGACCAGCAATCATGAGGTGAACCCCTTGGTGTGAGGAACTTCTGGCTGGCGGAGCTCGGGAACCGGATCCCATCCCGACGGTCCGAACGGCCGACAACGAAGAAAGCGACGAAGAGTGAGGCTAATACCACGGAGCGTGCCGTGAACCTGAAGGGATTCGAGGGCGTACGCACTGCACGACGGCGTGAACCGGCACGGTGAGGGTCGCCCCTCCATTGCTCGTTGGTACCAGAGCACAGCCCGGATCAGGAGGGAATCCTGGCGACGAGCGCCGCCAGATCGGCCTTCAGATCGGCGAACGAGGCCGTGGCGGCCGCCGGTTGGGCTCCCAGCAGATAAGAACCCGCCGGCAGGTTCGGCATGTCGTTCAGCAGCGACCTCAGCCGACGACGAACGAGATTCCTCGTGACCGCAGGCCCCAGGGCGCGACCCAGCGCGAACGCCACCCTCGGGGGTGTGGCGATACCGGGAGGATCGAGAACGTACGTGCACCACAGGACTCCGGCCCGAACACGCCGCCCTTCCGCCGACAAGCGGGAGAAGCCGCGACGCTCTCGGATGCGCCAGATCAAGCCGACAGACGGTGGCGGCCCTTGGCACGCCGAGCCTTGAGCACGGCGCGGCCGCCTGCGGTGCTCATGCGGTTGCGGAAGCCATGCTTCTTCGCACGGCGACGATTGTTGGGTTGGTAGGTGCGCTTCACGCAGCCCTCCTCGAGCTGCCAGCGGCAGCACTCACGGGTCGACAACTGAAAATTCGAAACGGCTCGCCGAGCGGCGACGCCACAACAGTCGCCAAGACTACGGTCGCGAAGCGCCTCACGGCAACCGCAGACCCCTGGCCCACCGTCCGTTCGGAACGGCTCGCGAAGTTTGCTAGCGTGCGCCCCTCACGTTCCGCTACTTTTCCACATTCTGTGGACAGAGGTGTGGATGACGCAGCGATCGTAGGAAGGAGGCGCAGGTGAGCGACCATGAACAGTTGTGGACGGCAGTGTCGCAACTGCTCCGTGCTCAGGTTTCGGAGGCCGTCTGGTTCTCCACCTTCCAGGACGTTGCGGCCATCGACGGCGACATGAACATGCTTCGTGTGAGTGCACCCAATGCGCACGCACGCGATCGCATCCTGTCGAGGTACCTGCCACTGGTGCGCGACGCACTCGAGGAGATCGGCGCCTCGAACGTGAAGTTCGAGGTGGAAGTGCAGACCGCGGAACCCGAACCCGAGCCCTCGTGGGTGAGCGAGCCTGCCCGAGATATCAACGCCGGCGGCCCGGCTGTCGCGTCAGCGCCAACAGCGACCAACAGCAACTCCGACGGCATGAACCCGCGGTACACGTTCGAGACGTTCGTGAAGGGCGCTTCGAACCAGTTCGCTCTCGCCGCGGCGCTGCGTGTGGCAGAAACACCGGGTCGCAGCTACAACCCACTCTTCATCTACGGCTCTGCGGGTCTCGGCAAGACCCACCTGCTCCACGCCATCGGTCACTACGTGCAGAGTCATTACCAGCACGACGTCGTGCGCTACGTCAGCACTGAGACGTTCCTCAACGAGTACGTCGATGCCATCCGCACCAACAGCACCGCCGGTTTCAAGCGGCGATACCGCGAGGTCGACGTGCTGCTGATCGACGACATCCAGTTCATGGAGGGCAAGGAAGGGCTCCAGGAAGAGTTCTTCCACACGTTCAACACCCTCCACGGCGCCAACAAGCAGATCATCATCTCGAGCGACCGGATGCCGGATGCCATCCCCACGCTGGAGGAGCGCCTCCGCGGCCGCTTCAAGTGGGGCCTCATCACCGACATCCAACCGCCGGACCTCGAGACCCGCCTCGCAATCCTCCGCAACAAGGCCGAGCGCGACCACACGCCGGTGCCGGCCGAGGTGCTCGAGTTCATCGCCTCCCGCATCTCCACCAACATTCGTGAACTCGAGGGTGCGCTCATCCGGGTGACGGCCTACGCAAGTCTCAACCAGGTGCCCATCACCACCTCACTGGCTGAGAGTCTTCTCAGCGACCTGATGAGCGACACCTACCTGAAGCCGCGCACCGACGACGAGTTGCTGAAGGAGATCTCCGAGATCCTCGGCTTCAGCGTCGATGCGATGCGTGGCAAGAGCCGTCAGCGACCACTCGTCACCGCCCGCCAAACGGCCATGTACGTGTTCCGCGAACTCACCGACCTCAGCTACCCGGCCATCGCCCGACTGTTCGGTGGCCGTGACCACACCACCGTGATCCACGCCGTCGACAAGATCCAGCGCCTCATGAAGGAGCGCAAGCAGATCTACGACCAGGTGACCGATCTGGTGACCAGGCTGAAGACATCATGAGCATGAACATCATGTGGACGGAGGCGCGCGAACGGTGGACAGCGCGCGCGTTGTCCACCGAATCACACCGGCGTCATTTTTCACCTGTGCGCGCGTGGGGAAGTCGGTGTGGATCGGTTTCTGCCACCTACGCTGGGCAAACGACTGGTTGTGCACAATCCACAGCCCTTATTACCTCTATTACTCTTCTACAGACACCCTGTCGAGAAAGGCTCCACTGTGAAGTTCCGTTGTGAGCGTGAAGCACTGGCCGAGGCACTGGGCACGGCGAGCCGCGCAGCCACCACTGGTCGCACCGGGGCCCTTCCGGTACTGACGGGGCTGAGGCTCGAGTTGGTCGGCGACCGTTTGACGGTGACCGGTACCGATCTCGACCTCACCATCACCACCTCGATCGAGGTGGGAGGTGAGTCCGACGGCGGCGCAGTGCTCCCGGCCCGACTCGTGTCCGACATCGTGCGCTCGATGAGCAGCGGCAAGGTCGAACTGACCGCCGAGGGCGATGACGTCACCATCAGCAATGGCCGTTCGCAGTTCACGGTCCGCCCGTTGAGCCTCGACGACTACCCGAAACTTGCTGCACCGGTGACCAGCTCGGTCACGTTGCCGTCGGCCCAGTTCGGCGAGGCATTGCGCCAGGTGGTTCGCGCCGCCAGCGGTGACGAGGCACGGCCGATCCTCACCGGTGTGTTGATGACCTCCGAGGCCGATGGACTGCGCATGGTGGCGACGGATTCGTATCGACTCGCCGTGGGCGACCTCGCAGGCCAGCAGGTGTTGGCTGCGAATCAGAAGGTGATCATCCCCGGTCGGGCGCTCAACGAGCTCCAGCGACTTGTGGGGAGTGGGCCCGAGGTGACGATGCGGCTCGGCGACCGCGATGCGACCTTCGAGGTGGGCGGCACCCGTCTGTCGACCCGCCTCATCGAGGGCGACTTCCCCAACTACAAGCAACTCATTCCGCCGAGCCACCCGAACTCGCTCACGGTCGAGCGCGAGCCTCTGCTCGAGGCCATCCGTCGCGCCAAGATCCTCGCAGTCACCCGCGAGTCGACTCCGGTGAGGTTGCAGATGGGCGGCGACGTGTTGCGCATCACTGCGATCAACCAGGACTTGGGCAATGCCACCGAGGAGCTCGACGCCGAGTTCACCGGCACCGAGCTGACGATGGCGTTCAACCCCGAGTATCTGGCCGCCGGTGTGGAAGCGTGCGTGGGCGACCATGTGGTCCTGTCGAGCGTCGACGCATTGCGGCCGGCCATCATCCGCGGCAAGGGCAACGAGAGCTACCTCTACCTCCTGATGCCGTTGCGGGTGAACTAGATCCCGTGATCGTCACGCGGCTGGAACTCGTCGACTTCCGCAACTACCGCGAGGCATCGTTCGACTTCCACGAGGGCATCACCGCCGTCGTTGGGATGAACGGACAGGGCAAGACGAATCTCGCCGAGGCGATGGCATACCTGGCATCACTCGACAGTTTCCGCGGCGCTCCCGCCGACGCCTTGATCCGGGTGGGTGCCGACGTGGCGGTGATCCGGGCCACCATCCTCCACCCGGACGGCCGGGAAGTGCTGGCCGAGATGGAACTGAGTCGCCTCGGCCGGAACCGCGTGCAGGTGAACCGGCAGCGTCTGAACCGGGCCCGTGATCTGTTGGGTGTGATGCGGGTGACCGTGTTCTCGCCCGACGATCTCGCACTGGTGAAGGGTTCGCCGCAGGAGCGGCGCAGGTTCATCGACGACACGTTGGTGTCGCTGGCCGTGAAGTACGACGCGATGCGCCTCGACCTCGATCGGGTGCTGAAGCAACGCAACACCTTGCTGAAGCAGTCGGGCGGTCGGCTCGATGTCGAGACCGAGGTGACACTCGATGTGTGGGATGCCAAGTTCGCCGAACTCGGCGACGCGTTCGGGTACGCCCGATCGGTGCTGGTGGCGCGTCTGACCCCGATGGTGCAGGAGGCGTACGAGCAACTGGCCGACCGACCGTCGAGCGTGGAACTGCGGTACGAGCCGGAGTGGCGCCAGCGTGGTTTGGTCGCGTCGCTCGCTGCAGCGCGTGTCGACGATGTTCGACGGGGCGTCAGCACGGTGGGGCCGCACCGCGACGACCTCGAGTTGTTCATCGGCGGTCTACCGGCGCGGACCCATGCGTCACAGGGCGAGCAACGGACCATGGCGCTCGCGTTGCGGTTGGCGGCACATCGTCTCGTGGCCGAGCGCGTCGGCAGCATCCCGGTGCTCGTGCTCGACGACGTGCTGAGTGAACTCGACCCGGCGCGCAGCACAGCGTTGCTGCGGCATCTCCCCGCCGGTCAGGTGGTGTTGACGACTGCCGGCCCACTGCCCGAGGCGGCGCATCCCGACGTGGTGCTGCGCATCGCCGAGGGCGAAGTCGTGGCACAGTGACATCATGCCGTCACACGAACCGGTGAGCATCGGTGAGAGCCTCAAGACCGTGGTGAAGTCGCTCCGGCCCGACGACACTCGATCGGCGGCGCCCATGGCCGCCATCGGAGGAGTGTTCGGACGATGGGACGAGGCGGTCGGCGATGCCGTTGCGGCCCATGTGCAACCCGTCCGACTGGAGGGCACGACCCTCGTGGTGGAGGTCGACGACCCCGCCTGGGCCACCCAGATCCGCTTCCTCGAAGCGACCCTTCGTGCCCGACTCGGGGAGGTCGCGAATGCCACCGTGGAGCGCATCGAGGTGCGGGTCGCGAAGCGTCGCTGAGGGGTCATTTTCGGGGGTGTGCCTCCCCCTCTTTGGCACACCCCTCGGGTAGACTTTCGGGCAGTTGCGACACCGCGTTTCGCCCCGCTCTCGAAGCGCACCGTCGCCTGCAAAAAAGCAGGTAGATGCCTGTTTTCCCCCAAACCGATTGAGGTGCGTGTGGCTTCTGACGCCAAGCAACCGAGTGCCGATTACGGCGCCAAGGATATTCAGGTCCTCGAGGGCCTCGACCCGGTCAGAAAACGGCCCGGAATGTACATCGGTTCCACCGGTCTGGCGGGCCTCCACCACCTCATCTGGGAGGTCGTCGACAACTCGGTCGACGAGGCGATGGCCGGCTACTGCACCAGGA
>CAZQPJ010000054.1:0-11550 GCA_964595105.1 uncultured Bifidobacterium sp. | reverse complement strand
GGCAGGGCCAATATGACCGGGCGAGTGTAGCGGCGAAAGCCATGGTCGGCACCCTGCCACCGGGGTGTGACAGGGTTTGTCCATGGACCTCCACCGCTGGATGATCACCGACCTCGAGGCCGTCCGCACCAAGCTCTTCTCGTCGGTGGTCGATCACGTGCCCACCGAGCGCTGGCATGAACACGTCGATGGTGGGGGCAGTTCGCTCACCCACCTGCTCCTGCACCTCGCCCGCCACCACGATCTGGCGGTCAACACGGTCATCCGAGCCGATGAACCGCTGTTCCACCACCACAGGGTCGCACTCGGTCTGGCCGACCATCCCGCCGGTGTCGGTCTGGCCGAACGTGAGGACCAAGCGGCAACGGCGGTGGTCGCTGCCGAGCCGCTCCTCGACTACGTCCGCGACGTGTTCGCGGCCACCACCGTGTGGCTCGAACCCCTCGGCACGATGGTCCTCGACTCGATGCCCAACTCCGGGCATCGACTCACCAAGCACGCCGGCCTCGATGCCGACACCCTGCCATGGCTCTACTCGATGTGGCTCGACCGGCCCGTGTGGTGGCTCCTCCAGTGGCCCGTGCTCGGACACGGCAACGCCCACGTCGGCGAGGCGATCAGTGTGCGCAACCGGATGGGCCTCAGTCCGTTCTGAGCCGAACCGGGGCGGCACGCATCAGCGGTCGGCCCAGTCGCCCGTGGGCAGTCGGCGCACCAGCAACGCAGGGTCACCGCACTCGTACGCCCATGCAACGTGGCCCGATGTCGTCGTCACTTCCACGCGCTCGTACAGCCCTCGCACCGCACCCTCCACCATGTCGAGGTGGGCGAGTGCGTCGTCGAGGCGGGTCAACCGGTACACACGGCCCTTGATGTGAGCCTCACCACCGAAACGGGCTGCCGGATAGTCGAGGCCCGTGTCGTACACCTCCCCGGCAACGCTGGTGTCGATGCCTTCACCCACCACGAAGGGTTCGAGATGCTGCCACCGAACCTCGCCCGGCCGGAGCGTGCCGTAGACGAACAGGTACTCGGTCACGACGTCGCTCGCGCCCGCCGATGGCCACGGCCCACGGGCAGCACACGCAGCAGGTGGTGCCACCTGCACGCCACACATGCCTCCACCACGTACGCCGTCAGTTCATCGGGACGCGCCTCGAGCTTGGCCAGGTCGGCGGCCGTCGACACACACCGGCCGTGCGACGGAAGCCTCGGGCCGAACACGTACGTCACCAACTTCAGTTCGCGCTCTTCGCAGATCGGACAGGCGATGGTGGCCGGCGACCCCACGTTCCTCGCTGCGCGGATGAGTTCGGGGTGCGCATCGCACACCTGATCCTGTCGGAGCCGACCGCGGCGGAATTCGTTGATGAGGTGCCGACGCGACAGTCGGTGATCCACCACTCCGCTCTGCCCACGAAGGGCGCCCACCCCAAACGACATCACCGGCGAGGCTAGCCGTGATCCACCGGGTGCCGACCCGCAGCGGCAACACTTGGACCATGCATCTCTGGTACGGCGCCAATGTTCCCGACGACAGCGACCTCCGGCTCAGCGGCGACCTCGCCGGCAAACGGGTGATCGAACTCGGCACTGCCACGATCGCCCATGGTGTGACACCCAACGCGGTGGCGATGGCCCTTGCCGGAGCCAAGGCAATGGCGCTCGACCCGAATGCCTCCAGCATCGCCGCCATCCGCGATGCCGCAGCCCGCAATGAAGTGCGGGTCGAATGCCATCAGGGTGAACTCGCCGACCTCGGATTCGCCACGAGCGGCTCGGTCGACCTCGTCGTGGCCTCGCACACACTCGAGGGTGTCGACGACCTTCCCCGCCTCCTGCGGCAGGTACACCGAGTGCTGAAGCCGGGCGCGTCGTTCGTCGTGGCGATGCGCCATCCGGTGGCCGCGATGCTCGGTCCCGACCGCACGGTGCGCCAGCCGTACGGGGCCGAGGGCTACACCTTCGCCGACCTCTACATGGCGTTCGACCGCTCGAACTTCAGGCTCGATGTGGTGAGCGAACTCACCGACCGACGCATCCGCGACTCGTGGGCACCTGCCGTGCTCGTGGTTCGCGCACGCAAACAGGGCGTCTGAACACGACGGCGGAGGGGTCAGCCCGGAACGCCGACCAGCGAGTACTCGACCTCCACCAGGTCGGCAGGGCGCGGTCGCCCGAACAGGAACCCCTGGGCGCGGTCGCATCCGAGCTCACGGAGGCGGGCCAACTGCAGCGGGGTCTCCACACCTTCGGCGACCACCCGCAAGTTCAGTGAGTGTCCGAGCTTCACCACCGCGTCGACGATGGTCGAGTCCTCGGCATCGATGCCGAGGCCGGCGACGAAGGATCGGTCGACCTTGATCGCCTCCACCGGGAACCGCTTCAGATAGGTGAGCGACGAGTAGCCGGTACCGAAGTCGTCGACCGCGAGGTGCAGCCCGAGGCCGCGCAACTCGCGGAGCGCCACGGTGGCCGCCTTCACGTCGGCCATCAGGGCCGTCTCGGTGATCTCGAGCCACAGGGACGCAGCGGGAACGCCCGACTGGCCGAGCGCCTCGGCCACGAGTTCCACCAATTTCCCATCCGTCAACTGTCGGGCACTGATGTTCACCGACAGCGAGAGGTCTCGCTCACGGCCCGAGGTCTGCCGCCACACGCCCAACTGGGCGAGTGACGCTCGCAGCACCGCGGCACCCACCTCGGCGATGAGACCGGTCTCCTCCGCCATCGGCAGGAACTTGTCGGCGCCCAGCAGACCGCGGTCGGGGTGACGCCAACGGGCGAGCACCTCGAAGCCGACGAGATCGCCGGTGTCGAGCATCACGATGGGCTGGTAGTAGGGAACGATCTCACCGCGTTCGATGCCTCGTCGAAGCTCGTTCGTGGTGCGCAGGTTCAGCATCGACGCATCGTGCGTACCGGGTGAGTACACCTCCACGCAGTCGCGGCCCCGAGCCTTCGCGCGGTACATCGCCGCGTCGGCGTCGCGGAGCATCTCGCTGGTGCTGATGCCCTCCCGGTCGGCCACGGTGATGCCGATGCTGGCGGTGACGAAGAGTTCGGCGCCGTCGACCACGATCGGGTTGGCGATCTCCGCCCGAAGGCGCTCGGCCACGCTCACGGGATCGAGCGTGCCGTTCAGGTCGCGCAACATCACGATGAACTCGTCCCCTCCGAAACGTCCGAGCATGTCGCGGTCGCGCACCACGGTCCGCAGCCGTTCGCTGAGCGTTCGCAGCAACTGGTCGCCGGCGTCGTGCCCGAGACTGTCGTTGATGACCTTGAAGTTGTCGATGTCGACGAACAGGACGGCCACCGTTCCGCGTTCATCACTTTCGATGAACTGGCTGAGCCGCTCGAGGAACCGGAACCTGTTCGGAAGGCCGGTGAGGAGGTCGTGGGTTGCAGCCCACTCCATCCGCTCGGCGGTGCGGCGTTGTTCGGTGACATCCTCGATGTGGGCGATCGCCAGCTGATCGCCGTCACCGTCATCCATCAACGACACCCACGTGCGCGCCCACAGGGTGCCACCATCACCACGCAGGAAACGACGCTCCACGCGGAAACCATCGGCATCGGTACTCGACACCCGGCTCAGCAACGGTGAGGCCTGGCCCCGCTCGTCCGGGTGGCTGATGTCGTCGATCGTGCTCGCCAGCAACTCGTCGCGTGATCGGCCCAGCATCCGTACCAACGACTCGTTCACATCGATCAGGCGACCGTCACGCATCGACGACAGCGCCATTCCCGTCGGCGCGTTGTGGAACGCGAGACGGAAGCGTTCGCGGGCCAACTCGAGGCGACGGCTCTCGGCGATGCGGGGGGTCACATCGCGAAGAGCCACCACGATGCGCTCGGGGTTTCGCACTGGAACGTTGGCGTCCGCCTCCAGCACCACCTCGCCACCGGCGGCCGCATCGAAGGTGATGAACGGCGGGGTCTGCCCCTCGCCCTTGATCACGGAGTCCCAGACGGCGCGCAGTTGGGCGCGTTCGCTCCGCCGGAACAACGCCGTGAACGGCCGGCCGAAGAGTTCCCCATCGGTGCGGCCCGAGAGGTCACGCATTCTCTCGTTGGCCTCG
Organism: uncultured Bifidobacterium sp.; assembly: GCA_964595105.1. Classification (GTDB taxonomy): domain Bacteria; phylum Actinomycetota; class Acidimicrobiia; order Acidimicrobiales; family Ilumatobacteraceae; genus UBA668. Next base: position 7,465 of record CAZQPJ010000054.1, on the reverse strand, counting down.
AGCACGTTGCCGTCGCTCGACAGCACCACCACCGCCTCGGGCAGGTCGTCGAGCAGTTGGCGCAATTGTCCGTGCGCGGCTTCGAGTTGCCCGAGGTTGTCGTGCAGTTGGTCGGCCCACCCGGCGCTCTGCTGGAACGCCACCACCTGCACCGCCATGAACACCAGGCTCGCTGCCACCAGGATGATGACCGAGGCGACATTCGACCGGCCTTCGCCCAGCAGGTACTCCTTCGCCAGCACCCACAGGGCCAGCGTGATGCTGGCGTCGACCACCACGAGTCGGCCGATCCGCGGTCGACGCTGGATCGGAAGCTGCGGCGATGGCAGCGCCAGCATGGCCACCACGCCAGTGAACCCGATCGCCCACGCCGACGTGGCCACGATGAGCGAGTTCGCAGTGGGCAGGCCACCCCGTCGACTCTCCACGACATCGCCCACCACCAATGCCACCATCGCGGCGAACCACACCAGGCGAGTCGCCGACCGGTCGATCAGCAGGAGCAGCAGCAGGATGGCCGCCACGAACAGGTCGAGCGCCGGCGACAGCACCACCATCACCTGCTGCAACGTGCTGAGCCTCGACACCGTGCCGAGGGCGGGTGAGATGACGAGTTCCCACAGCACGAACACGCCCGAGAGCGTCACCATCGCCGCATCGAGCACGTGGACCGTTGCGGCCACCACTCCCGAGCGACGCAACTGCACCAGCAGCAGGGCGACGAGGGAGACGCCCCACACCACCTGACCCAGATCAGCGAGCGACAGCGTCGGCGAGGCCGCTGCGGGCATCGGACGGAGGGCAGCCATCGCCTGGGTGAGGAGCTGTCCGGCGAATGCCACCACCAACAACACGTGGACCCTCAGGGCCACCACCACGCCGACGATGGTGAGCGTCAGGAGGAAGAGATGTGTCCAGCGGTGCCACTCGGCGAACGTGTCGACACCGGTCAGCCGAGTCGACGCCAGCAGCACCAGGGCGATCAGCACACAGAGCGCGGCAAGTTGCACGCTCAACGCGGTCGGTCGCGCGCCCGCGCCACCGATCCGATGCTCCTCCCGCATCTCCACGATGGGGAAGATATCACGCTGAGTGCTGGCCTCGCCACCAGTTGTCAAGGCGGGCGAGAATCTCGTCGTCGCCGAGCAGACCTTCCTCCAGCCGGATCTCCAGGAGGAACGCCAGGGCCCTGCCCACCGATGGCCCCGGTTCGAGCCCCAGGTGCGCCATCACCTGCGCACCATTCAGCTCCGGCCGGATCGACGCGAGCTCCTCGCTCGCCGCCAGCTCAGCAATGCGCACCTCGAGGTCGTCCATCCGCTTGGCCAGCATCACGGCCTTGCGCTCGTTGCGCGTCGTGCAGTCGCACCGTGTCAGCACGTTCAGTTCGCTCAGCAGCGGTCCGGCATCACGCACGTAGCGCCGCACCGCCGAGTCGGTCCATCCCAGTGCATACGTGTGGAAACGCAGGTGCAGGGCAACGAGTTCGGTGATCGATTCGATGTCGTCGTTGCCGTACCGCAGCGCAGTGAGCCGCTTGCGGGTCATCTTCGCCCCCACCGCATCGTGATGGTGGAAGGTCACTCCCTTGCCCTTCTGGTATCCACGCGTGCGCGGCTTGCCGACGTCGTGGAAGAGCGCCGCCAGACGAGTGCGGCGGAAGTCGAAGGGCGGCCGGCCAGCAGGCTGCTCAGCGGGCGGGCGCACGTTCTCCACCACTGCGAGGGTGTGCGTCAGCACGTCCTTGTGGCGATGGATCGGGTCCTGCTCCAGCCGCATCGCCGGAAGTTCGGGCAGGAACATGTCGGCAAGGCCGGTGTCGATCACGAACCAGAGCCCGGCTGTGGGATGCGGCACCGTGATGAGTTTGTCGAGTTCGTCGCGGATGCGTTCCGACGACACGATCGCCAACCGATCGTGCATGTCGCGCACCGCCTGCACCAACTCGGGCGTCGGCGTGGCAGCGAGTCGGGCGATGAATCGCGCCGCGCGCAGCATCCGCAACGGGTCATCGCTGAAGCTCACCTCCGGCGCCAGGGGCGTCCGCAGGGTCCGGGTGGCGAGATCGGCCGCCCCGCCGAACGGATCCACCAGCGTGGGGCTCGGCGACGTCAACTCGAGCGCCATTGCGTTGATGGTGAAGTCGCGGCGTGACAGGTCGGCCTCCACGCTGTCACTGAACTCCACGTCGGGCTTGCGCGAATCGCTCTGGTACGCCTCGGCCCGGTGGGTGGTCACCTCGTAGTTCCGGCCGTCCTTCTTCGCTCCGATCGTTCCGAACCGTTCGCCCTGGGCCCACACCGCATCGGCCCAGCCGCGCAGCAGGCCCTTGATGGCATCGGGTCGTGCATCGGTGGTGAAGTCGTAGTCGATCTCGTCGACGTCGGCGCCGGCAAGCAGGTCGCGCACCGACCCACCCACCAGATACAGCCGAAAGCCCGCCTCGGCGAAGCGCGCGGTCAACGGTGCGAGTTCATCGAGCACGGGTTGGAACCTCGGCGGAATCACAGGAGGCCTTCGTACATCCAGAAATCGCGCAGGTGGTCGATCACCTGGCCGCCGGGCCCGCCCGCTGTGGCCCGTTCGATGGGATCTCCGCTCACCCCGGCGAGTTCCCGCATCACGGTGGCCGAGCTGTTGGCGAGCGCGTCGAGGTCGTAGCCGCCCTCGAGCATCACCAGACGTCGTCCAGCCGGCACCAACTCCATGGCTCGTCGCGTCAGTGGTGCGTAATCGCCGGCGCTGAGGCCGAGTTCGGTGATGGGGTCGGCGCGATGCGCGTCGAAACCGGCCGACACCAACACCCAGGTGGGCTGAAAGCGCTCGGCTGCGGGCGCCACCAGTTCGTCGAACGCCTTCAGGTACACGTCGCCGGTGGTGTGCGGCGGCACCGGGATGTTCATCGTGAACCCGACCCCGTCACCCTCACCGATCTCGTCATGGCGACCCGTGCCCGGGTAGAGCGGCCACTGGTGGATGCTCACGAACAGCACACGCGGGTCGGCATAGAAGACGTCGTGAGTGCCGTTGCCGTGGTGCGCGTCGTAGTCGAACACCAGCACGCGCTCGCCCGCTTCGGCCAGGCTCGCGGCCACCACCGCCACGTTGTTCACGAAGCAGAACCCCATCGACACATCGGTGGACGCATGATGACCCGGCGGGCGCACGGCGCAGAATGCCGCATCTGCTCGGCCGTCGCGGAGTGCCTCCACGGCAGCCAGACCCGCGCCGGCAGCCAGTGTCGCCGCCGTCCATGAACCCGGACTCGCATAGGTGTCGGGGTCGAGTCGGCCACCCCCGCCCGCGCAGATGCGCTCGATCCGGTCGAGGTAGGGCGCTGGGTGCACCAACTCGAGTTCGGCCCTCGTCGCCGGCCGTGGCTCCAGTGGCACCAACGCCTCGGTGAGCCCCGCGTCGGCAACACCGTCGATCACCGCACCGAGACGCTCGGGCCGCTCCGGATGCCGAGGGCCCGCCAGATGCTCGAGATAGGCGGCGTGAGTTGCGAACAGCACGGTCACGTCGCTGACGCTACCGTCGCGGCGATGTCGAACAGGGTCCCCTTGGTGCTCCGTGGCGAGGGCGTGAGCGCCCGCGTCGTCGAGTGGCCGTCGCAGCCCGGGGTGGCCCAGCTCATCATGTACCACCAGCAACGGGTGCCCACCGTCGACGACCTCCAACGTTGGGTCGAGGCGGTCGCTTCACGGGGTTTCACCAGCATCCGCACCAGCGCGCTCGCCACCGCAGCGTCGGCGGCAGTCGAGGTGGTGGGCTTCGAACCGGTGCAAGACCTGGCTCTGCTGCAGCACGACCTCGTGCTGCGCGTCGACCGACCGGCCGTGGGGCTGTCGCGGCTCCGCGAGCACCAGCACCCGCAGGCCAGCGGCGTCGACAGGGCAGCGTTCGGTCCCGGCTGGTTCCTCGACCCCGACGCGATCGATGAGGTCCGCCACGCCACGCCGCATCACCGGGCACGCACCGCCGGAGGGACGACGCTCGCTGCCTACGCCGTCAGCGGCCGCGATGCTGGCATCGGCTTTCTCCAGCGCCTGGCCGTCCACCCCGACCATCAACGACAGGGGTTGGGTCGCGCTCTTGTGCTCGACAGTTTGCGGTGGATGGCGCGCTGGAAGGTCGACAGGGTTCTGGTGAACACCCCGGTCAACAACGCCGCAGCACTCGTCCTCTACGAGAGCACCGGATTCCATCGCCTGCGCGACCACCTGCGCGTCTTCGAACGGTCGCTGCTGTGAACCGGATCGGATGGCTGGTCGGGGTCATCGTCGGGGTCATGGTGGTCGCGGCCACGGGCCTCGGCACCGTGCAACCCGTTGCTGCGCAGGTTCGTTCCCTCGAAATGGTGTCGCAGTCGTTCAACGTGGCGGCAACCGGTTCCATCACCGTGGCCGTGAAGGTGCCGGCCGAATCCGCCGCCGACCTCGCCGAGCTGTCGCTCGCGCTCACCGCCTACCGGCCGCTCACCGAACGCCGGGCCGTCGCCGACGCCATCGCCGGTGACCTCAACCGCAACATCGACACGGTGGAGGTCGCCGGCGCGAACCTCCTCCACCCCGCCGCCGACATCATCGCCGTCGTGGTGCCGGTCGAGGTCACCACTCGCACGCCCGAGGCGCTGCAGCTCTCGAAGCCGGGCCTCTACCCATTGCTGGTCGAGCTCCGCGGCGCCGGTGAGGCGGTGGCCGAACTCGTCACCTTCCTCCAGCGCACCCCCTCCGACAACGAACGGGCCGACGACGATCTCGGATTCGCTGTCGCCGTCGCTCCCGGAAGTCCCCTCGCACTCGACAACTCCGGCGCGACGGTGGTGACCGACGCAGCCCGCTCCGAAATGACATCGCTCACCGAACTGTTGGAGTCGTCACAGGTTCCCATTGCGGTCCGTCTCGAACCGAACGAGGTGCGGGCCATCGCGGCTACCGATGCCTCCGGCCGCGAACTCATCGCACGGCTCGACAACGTGCTTCGGGACCACACGCTGCTCTCGGCACCTGCGTACCCACTCGACCCATCTCTGGCGAGCACCGCCTCACAGGAGGCGCGGTACACCCAGTGGCTCCGTGATGGTGAGGACGTGCTTGCCCGCGCCCTCGGCACGAGTCCTGAACGGACCGCCGCACTGGTGGCGACGCCGGTGAGTCGTGGCGGCGCCGCCCTCATTCGAGAACTCGGCGCACGAGTGGTGGTGCTCAGTCCGTCCGAGTTCGCCACGCTCGATGCCGGCGCCGATGTCGACACCACGCAACTGATCCCACTCGAGGTCGGCTCCGGCATCACCATCGACTCGATGGTCGCCGACACCACCACTGCCACGCTGCTGCAGCGCCACCGTTCCGACCCTGCTCTTGCCGGCATCTACGCCGTTGCCGACCTCCTCGCCGTCCGCAACGAGATCGCCCGCGCCGGCGGCGCTCCCCGGCGGCACGGCATCGTGCTCGCCACTGCCGACTTCGGTCTACCCGACAGCGTGTTCGGTTCGTTCGCAACACTCGCTGCCGCCACACCCGGGTTGCATCCCACCACGCTCGATGCGCTGAGTCTCAGCACCGATCAGTTCATCGACAGCGAGGGCCCCATCTCGGTGACACTGCCCGAGTCGGTGTCCGGCGATCTCGGGCCCCGCGTCTCGGCCGCCGGGTCACTGGCGCTGCAATCGGTCAGCACCGCCAGCATGCTGCCCGACGACGACCCTCGTGCCGCCGAGTGGGCGCGGCTCGCCCAGTTGCTTCCCACCGCCGCCTTCTCGAACGACCAGGTCGACACGATCATCGCCGACATCCGGGCCCAGCACGCCGCCATCCTCGGCGCCATCGAGGTTCCGAATGGTTTCAACTTCAACCTCACCGACCGGTCCGGCACCGTTCGATTCTCGCTCCGCAACACCAACGCCCTGCCGCTGAAGGTCCGCGTCCGTCTGAGTTCGTCGAAACTTCGCGACTCGGGTGCCGACCAGACCGTCGTCCTCGCCCCGGGGGCGTTCACGGAAGTGAAGTTCGACATCCGTGCCCGCAGCAACGGGCGGTTTCCCGCCAACCTCGAACTGTTCACTCCCTCCGGTGACGTGCGGCTCGCTGCTCCCGTTCCCATCACGGTCACCATCACGGCACTCAGCGGTCTCGGCAACCTCGTCACCGGAGCCGGCCTCCTGGTGCTCCTGAGTTGGTGGCTCCGTCACCTCCGGGCGAACCGCCGGGCCCGGGCGGTCGCGGCGATCGCACATCTCCACCCCGCCACCCGACCGACTACCCTGCCCGATTCGTGAGCCCACAACGCGTCCGCATCGTCACCGACTCGGCCTGCGACCTGCCGCAGCAGGTGGCCGACGAACTCGGCATCCAGATCGTCCCCCTCACCATCCGTATCGGTGGTGTCGAGTACGTGGATCGAGCCGACCTCACGCCTGCCCAGTTCTGGGACAAGTGCGCCGAGGTCGCCGATCTCCCCGAAACAGCTGCACCGGCACCCGGCCAGTTCGAGTCCGTCTACCGCGCCCTGGCAGCCGACGGTGCCGAGAGCATCGTGGTCATCAGCCTCAGCGCGGCACTGTCGGCCACCATGCAATCGGCTGAACTCGCTGCTCGGTCCGTCGCCGATTCCATCAAGGTCACCGTCGTCGACAGCCTGCAGGTGACGCTCGGTCTCGGCCTCATCGTCACCCGAGCCGCCCGTCTGGCCCAACAGGGCGGATCACACGACGAGGTCGTGGCGCTGGCTCGCTCGCTTGCCACCACCACCAAGGTGTGGGGTGCGCTCGACACACTCGACAACCTGAAGAAGGGCGGCCGCATCGGTGGCGCGAAGGCGTTGCTCGCATCCGCCCTCGCCATCAAACCCATCATCGAGGTCCGCGACGGCAAGGTCGAGCAGGGTGGAAAGCAACGCACTCGCAGCAAGGCCCTGGCCTTCGTGGTGGAGAAGTTGGTGGAGGCCGGCCCGGTCGACACCCTCATGGTGCTCCACGCCGACTGCTCCGATGTCGATGCGTTCGTCGCCATGCTGCAGCAGCACCACAAGGGCGAGATCATCGTCGGCGACATCGGCCCCGTCGTCGGCACTCATGCCGGCCGGGGAACCATCGGCATCGCCTACACCACGGCATGAGTCGAGGCACGAACGACGCGCGGTGAGTGCCCGCGTTCGTGCCAATTGCACAACTAGTGTCGATGTGCGGACATGTCTGCCACCATTCCCGGCGCGAGTCGGACCTCGATCGCCAACACCGTTCTGGCCCAGCGCTACCGGCTGGACCGTCGGCTCGCGCAAGGTGGCATGGCCGAAGTGTGGGTGGCCACCGACCTGTCGTTGAGCCGCAACGTGGCCATCAAGTTGCTGAAGCCCAACCTCGCGGCCGACCCCGTGGTGGTCGAGCGCTTTCGCCGTGAGGCCATCGCTGTCGCCCAGTTGAGCCACCCCAACATCGTCGCTGTGCACGACACCATCGAGGAGA
>CAZQPJ010000053.1:0-11729 GCA_964595105.1 uncultured Bifidobacterium sp. | reverse complement strand
AGATCCTCGAGGAAGGCCGTCTCACCGACAGCCAGGGCCGCACGGTCGACTTCCGCAACACGGTGCTCATCATGACGAGCAACCTCGGCACGCAAGACCTCCGCAAGGCCAACGTCGGCTTCACCAAGATCGACGCGGCGATGAGCTACGAGCGCATGAAGGACAAGGTCACCGACGCGCTGAAGGGTCACTTCCGGCCCGAGTTCCTCAACCGCATCGACGACATCATCGTGTTCCACGAGTTGGCGAAGGACGAGGTGATGCAGATGGTCGACCTCATGACCAAGCGCCTCACCGGTCAGCTCGAAGGCCAGGGCCTCGGCATCGAGCTCACCCAGGCGGCGAAGGAACTGCTGGCCGAGAAAGGCTACGACCCGCAACTGGGCGCCCGCCCTCTGCGCCGTGCCATCCAGCGCATGATCGAGGACGTGCTGAGCGAGAAGATCCTCTACAAGGAGTTCCACGCCGGCGAGATCATCGTCGTCGACACCGAGGACGACCCCGATCGTCCCGGCGACAAGCGGCTCAAGTTCAACGCAGTGGAGGGCTTCAAGCCGCCCGCCTCGGTGGAACTCGCCGCCACCGGCGCCGACAGCGTCGAACCGCCGCCGCCCACCGAATGACCCTTCGTCGGCTCGTCGCCGTCGCCATTGCGTCGCTCACGCTCGCCGCATGTCGCGTCGACGCCGTGGTGAACACCGTCGTCAACACCGACGGCACCGGCTTCATCTCGCTCACCGCCTCGGCCGACGCCGACGTGGTGGCGCAGGCCCCGGGGCTCGCCGACGATCTCCGTTTCGACGACGCCATTGCGGCCGGGTGGGTGGTCGAGGGCCCGTCGGCCACGGCGGGCGGCGGCCTCACGGTGACGCTGCGGCACAACTTCACCACGGTCGAACAGGCCACTGCGCTGCTCGGCTCCCTCAACGGCCCCGACGGCCCGTTGCACGGTGTCGCGGTGCAACGCAACGTCACCGACGATGCCGTCACCACCGGACTCGTCGGGTCGCTCAGCGTCGCCAACGGACTCGACGCGTTCGCCGACCCCGACCTCGTGGCCGCCATCGGCGGGAGCCCCTACGCCGACCGCCTCGCCTCCACCGGCCTCGGGCCCAACGATGTGGTGACCTTCACGTTCACGGCATCGTTGCCCGGTTCGGCCCGCACCACTGCGTCCACCATCGCTGCCGCCGACTCGGTGCAGCCGGCGCTCACCTGGACGATGCCGCTCGACGGTTCGTCGGTCGACCTCACCACCTCGTCGGTCCTCTCGCGCACGAACATCTGGAACACCGTGTCGAAGGTCGCCCTGGGTGCACTCGTTCTGTGGTGCCTCGCCGCCATCGGGTTCATCGTGTTCGTCGCACGGGCACGCAAGCAGCGCCAGCAGCAGCGCCGCCGGCCTGCCTGACCCGCCGACCAGCGAAACCCTGCCGCACCCCTTCCGTACCGTCGCCGGCATGAGCAGGACACGGACGGTCTATCGGTGCGAGGAATGCGGTGCGGAGACATCCAAGTGGTCGGGGCGGTGTGGCGCCTGCGAGGCGTGGAACACGCTTGTGGAAGACCTGCGGTCATCGGCACCGGCACCCACCGTCGGTCTGGGCGGTGCACCTGCGGTGCCCATCGGCGAGGTCGATGCCAATGTGGCCGCCCCTCGGCCCACCGGCATCGCCGAGTTCGACCGCGTGCTCGGTGGTGGGCTCGTGCCGGGCTCGGTCACATTGCTGGGCGGCGAACCGGGCATCGGCAAGAGCACGCTGCTGCTCCAGTTGCTCGCCCACTGGCCGCGTCGATCGCTGTACGTCAGCGCGGAGGAGAGCGCCCAGCAGGTGCGGCTCCGGGCCGAACGGCTCGACGCCGTGCGGCCTCACCTGTGGCTGGTGCCGGAGACCTCACTGCCGAACATCGTCGCCGCCATCGACCACGTGCAGCCCGACCTCGTGGTGATCGACAGCATCCAGACCATCGCCGACCCGCAGCTCGGTTCCGCACCCGGCAGCGTGGCCCAGGTACGCCACTGCGCGAACGTGCTCGTGGGTGAGGCCAAGCGGCGCGGTGTGGCCGTGGTGCTGGTCGGTCACGTCACGAAGGAGGGCGGTCTCGCCGGGCCACGCGCCCTCGAGCACGTGGTCGACACCGTGCTCGGCTTCGAGGGAGACCGGCATCATGCGCTCCGCCTGCTGCGAGCCGTGAAGCACCGCTTCGGCGCAACCCACGACCTCGGCGTGTTCGAGATGGCGGGTCACGGCCTCATCGGCGTGCCCGACGCCAGCAGTCTGTTCCTCACCGACCGGCGCACGGGCGTCGCTGGGTCGGCCGTGGTGCCCACGCTCGAAGGGCAGCGACCATTGCTGGTGGAGGTGCAGGCGCTCACCAACCCGGTGAACCCCACGGTTCCGGCACGACGCAGCGCGCAGGGGCTCGACCCCGGTCGGCTCGCGCTCCTCCTCGCCGTGCTCGAACGCCGAGCGCGGCATGTGCTGTCGAACCACGAGGTGTTCGCCTCTGCCGTGGGCGGCGTCCGCATCACCGAACCCGGCGTCGACCTCGGGGTGTGTCTCGCCACGGTCAGCGCCCTCACCAACCGGCCGATTCCACCCGACGTCGTGGTGTTCGGAGAAGTCGGTCTCGCAGGTGAGCTGCGCCAAGCCGCACACGCACCGCGCCGGCTGGCCGAGGCCGCACGAATGGGCTTCACCCGGGCGGTGGTGCCTGCCTCCACGCCAGAGCCCACCGAACCGATCCGCCTTCACCGAGTGGCCACGCTCGCCGAGGCGATCGCCGGGGCGGGCCTCGACAGCCGCTCGTAGACTGCGGGCATGTCGGCACCCGCCCCGAACGAGGCCCTCCGCAGCGCGCTCGCACGAGTCGCCCCGGGTACCGCGCTTCGCGACGGAATCGACCGAGTGGTGAGAGCCAAGATGGGTGCCCTCCTGGTGCTGTCCGACGAGCCGAGCGTGCTGGCCGTGTGCAGCGGCGGGTTCCATCTCGACACCGAGTTCACCCCACCACGCCTCAGCGAACTCGCCAAGATGGACGGCGCCATCATCCTCAGCGCCGATGCCCGCCGCATCGTTCGCGCCAACGTGCACCTCGTGCCCGACCACAGCGTGCCGACCTCGGAAACGGGCACACGCCACCGCACCGCCGAACGCGTCGCCGTCTCGTTGGGCGTGCCGGTGGTGAGTGTCAGCGAGGAGATGAGCGTCATCAACGTGTACGCCGGAGGCACCAAGCACCAACTGCACGACATCGGTCGGCTGCTCGAGCGCGCCAACCAGGCGTTGCAGACGCTCGAGCGGTACCGGACCCGCCTCGACGATTCGACGAGCGCGCTCACCGCCCTCGAGATCGAGGACGTCGTCACGGTGCGCGACGTGGCAGCGGTGATGCAGCGCGGCGACATGGTGCGCCAGATCGCCGACGAGATCGAGACGATGATCGTCGAGTTGGGTGTCGACGCTCGCCTGCTGCGCCTGCAGCTCGACGAGGTGTTCAGCTCGCTCGACGTCGAGCTGCAGCGAGTGTTCGACGACTACCCCACCATCACCGCAGCCGACGGCACGACAGCCGCCGACGATGCCCCCGCATCGCCCCGCGGGCTTCGGCTGCTGGCGCGTGTGCCCCGGCTGGCGCCGGCCGATGCGGAGACCATCGCCCACCATTTCGGTGCACTGTCGAAGTTGCTGCGGGCCACTGCGGCCGACATCGCCGACGTGCCCGGTATCAGCATCGGTGTTGCCACTGCAGTGAAGGACACGCTCGATCGGCTCACCGAGAGCACCATCCTCGACCAGTACATCTGAACCCGAGCCCAGCCTCGACTCAAACCCCCGAGAGTTGTTGTCGATCGAGCGGCGTGTCCCAGGCGCCGTGCACCGACAGCACCGCAGCGATGCGGCCGATCTCGTCACAACTCTTGGCCGCTGCGCCGGTGCACCCAGACGCCAGCACCACTCGATCCGGCACCACGTCGGTGATGACGGGCATTGCGGATGCGGTCTCCGTGATGACACATCCCACGCTGTGCCGCCCGGTGCCGGCCAGCAGCGGAATGTGCTCCGCCACCCACCCCTCCACTGCGTCGAAACCCATGTCGGCACCGTTGGTGCGGTGCCATTCGTCGATGGCCTCCCGGCCCACCAGCGGCCCCGAATCACGGTGACCCCCCACCTTCAGCCACCACCTGCCGTCGGGGTAGCGAACGGGCGGCACCGAGTAGACGAACGCACCGCCGTCGGGGTCGTCGAACCAGAGCATCCCCGGCATGTCGGCGAGTTCCACCAGTGCGTCGTCCGACACCTCGAAGAAGTGGGCGGTGATGCCGATGGCCGCAACCGCTGCTGCGCGGGGCAGCAACCGGAACGCGTTCACGTAGGCACCGGCTGCCACCACGGCACGGCGGCACCGCAGTCGGCCCCCGCTGCCGAGCACCGCTTCGACGCCGACGGAGGCGGTGACGATGCCCTGCACGACGTCGCGGATCACGGTGGCCCCACGGCGTCGTGCGGCGGCCAACTGATTGGCCACCAGCAGCCGCGGGTTGACGACACCGGCCTCGCCGGTCTCGAGCAGCGAGCGCGCCCCGGACGGCAGTGTCAGGTACGGAAACGGGTTCGAGCCGGAATCCACCTCGATGAAGTCGGCCCCCTGGCGCACGCCCACGTCGCGATGCCGTTCGTACGCCGCATCGTCGTCGAAGACGTACAGCACGCTGCCACGGCGGTGGAAATCCCGGCCACCCTGCTCGCGGATCTCCGGGTAGCGAGCCATCGATTCGCGGGCCAGGTGCGCCCACACGTCATCGCCCGCGATCACCCTGGTGAGCCGGGCCTCGTCGTGCCACGCCCCGTGAATGCCATCGTGCGCCCGCGGATGCACGGGCTCGTCGGGGCCGACCACCATCACCGAACCGGCTGCCGGGTCGAGGCTCAGGTGCCGAGCCACCGAGGCGCCCACCAACCCAGCACCCACCACCAGGGTGTCGACATCGACGTCGGTCGACATTCAGCGCCGTACCTCAGGGGCAACCCAGCCCATGCAGGGTCGCACAGGCCGGGCACAGGCGGGCGGGACCGTCGGGCGTAGCCCACTCGCGGGCGCTCGGGGCCCCACACGACACGCACCCACCATCGGCGGTGGCCGCCGCCGAGTCGACCGGGAAGTACGGGGTGGTCACACCGGGCTGGGCACCCTCACACCGCACCAGACCGTCGTCGACCAACTTGATGAGGTGGGCCAGCACACTGCGGCCAGCAGCCTTGTAGAGCCGTTCGTTCACACCCACGTACAAACGTTTCACCATGTCGGGAATGAGCGTGATCCCATCGCGCACCGCACCAAGCACCTGCGCCTCACGATCGCGGCGGTGTGCCACGAACGCGTCGATGAACGACGGTACGTCGGTGACGGGAGCGCCATGAGTGGGCCACAGCGTGGCGGGCTGCAGGGCACGGGCGCGCTCGAGCGAGTCGAAGTAGTCGCGCATGCTGCCGTCGGGCGGGGTGATGACCGTGGTGCTCCAGCCCATGATGTGGTCTCCGGTGAACAGGGCGCGCTGCTCCTCCCACCAGTAGCACATGTGGTTGCTCGTGTGGCCGGGGGTGTGGATGGCACGCACCGTGAAGCCGGGGCCCGATGCCGCCACGTCACCGTTCCGAACACGCACGGTCGGGTCGAACGCGAGGTCGAGCGACTCCTCCATCTTCGCGTCACCGGCCTCCTCGGCCGCCTTCGCCTCCGCCAGTTCCTCCTCCGTGGGAACCTCCGGCGTGTCGTCCTCCACCCAGTCGGTGTTCAGCACGTGCGGACCGAAGGCCACGGTGGGCGCCCCGGTGAGCTCGTGCAACCAGGCCGCCAACGGTGAATGGTCGCTGTGGCAATGGGTCACCAGGATCGCCGTCACCGTGCGGCCCTGAAGTGCTGCCTCGAGCGCGGCACGATGCGGCTCGAACTCGGGCCCCGGGTCGATCACCGCCACCTCGCGGTCGCCGATGATGTAGGTGCCGGTGCCGAGGTAGGTGAACTTCGACGGGTTCTGCGCAATCACACGCTGCAGCAACGGCGCCACCTGCACCGCCTCGGCATAGTGCGGGTCATCAAGGGTCACGAACGGAATGCCGGCCATCAGACGATCGCCCTCACCGTTCCGACCTGCCTGCCATGTCCCATGATGCGCTCCTCCATCAGCGGTGCTGCCGCCGTCACGTCGACTCCCAGCCGCGCCAACGCCGCCAGCATCAGCGGCGGGCGAGCGCGGTCGCCACCATCGGCCACCTTCAGGGCCACCGCCCGGCCATCGGGCAGGGCGGCAGCAAACACACCATCGGCGCCATCCTTCGCCATCAGGCCCGGCACCGCCTGCATCAGCAGCGTCACATCACGCTGGTGTCCGCCCACCATCACCGGGTGACCCGTCATCGCGTCATACACACGCTGCCCTGCCTCACCGGCTGCCCCGTTGGCAATTGCCCGGAACGCGCGGGCCAGGCCCGCCAGAGACATCACGTGGGCGGGCGCGCCGCATCCGTCGACACCGATGTGGGCGTGTGGTTCCTCACAGAGTTCGTCGATGGCGCGAGTGATGCCCTGCTGCAGCGGATGGTCGACCTCGAGGTAACCGGCATCGTGCGGCCAGCCGTTCAGCACACACGTCGCCAGCATGCCGCTGTGCTTGCCGCTGCAGTTCATCTGCAGCGGCGTCGGACCGCCGCCCTCGCGCAGCACCTGTCGCTCGGCGTCCCCGTCGAGCGGCATCGCCGGCGTGTTGGCCAACGACTCGGGCCCGAGGCCAGCCGTGGCGAGAATGCGCAGAGCGCCATCGAGGTGCAGCGGCGTTCCGTCGTGACTTGCGCACACCAGAGCAAGGAGGTCAGGAGGAAGGTCGAGGCCGGCGCGCACCATCGCCACGGCCTGCATCGGCTTGTTCGACGAGCGCGGATAGACGAGTGCCTCGGGACGACCTGCCGCGAACTCCACCGAACCGTCGCGGCCGAGTGCCACCACAGCGCCGAAATGCACCGACTCGTCGAACCCGCTGCGGGTGGTGATGGCGACGGGCTCGAAGTCGTCAGGCGTCGTCATTGCTACCCGCAGTGGGGTGTTTCTCGCGGGCTGCCCGTCGCTCGGCTCGCTCACGTTTCGGTGGAACGGCCACCAGATGGCTGTCGATCACTTCGTGGCGCGTGCCTGCGTTGATGAGCAACGCCTGCACCATCGCTGCACCCGGGATGGCGAGTACTGCACCCACCGGTCCCAGCGCGGCGCCACCGGCGATGGCGGCACCGAAGGCCACCGCAGGGTGCAGGTCCATGGTCCGGGCCGTGATGCGCGGCAGGAGCAGGTAGTTCTCGATCTGCTGGTAGAGCACCACGAACACGAGCAGGATGACGGCCTTCATCGGCGAATCGATGAACGCGACCAGCACCGGCAGGGCACCCGCCAGATAGGTGCCCACCACCGGCAGGAACTGACTGACGACACCCACCCACAGCGCCAACGCCACCGGTGCCTTGGTACCGAGCGCCTGCAGGATCACCCAGTGCGACACGGCCGACAGGCCAGCCAGCAGCGCTCGCGAGTAGAGGTATCCCCCGGTCTTGTCGATGGCGATCTCCCACGTCGACAGCACGGTGCGCTGGCGCTCGGGGTTGAGACGACTGCAGATGGCCCTGCGCAGCTTCGGTCCGTCGGCGACGAGGTAGAAGGTGAACAGCGCCACCGACAACGCCTGCACGAGCAACCCGAGCGCTGCCACCGAGAGGTCGAACACACGGCCGCGCTGGCTGCGGATGAAGGTCTGTACCGCTCCATCCGGGCGCTGGATCTCGTCGAGCACCTGAGTGGCGTCGATGTGCGTACCGAAGTTGTGGTTGAGGAAGTTGACGAACCGGTTGACGTACGTCTCGGAGTCGCCGAGGAGGTCGGCGATCTGCTGCCCCACCAGCGCACCGATGGCGACGAGGAACACGATGAAACCCACCATCACGCCCATCAGGATGACCACGGTGGCAGTGCCGCGCCGCCAGCCTCGGCGGGCCAGACGATTCACCCCGGGCTCCACGGCCAACGACAGGAACAGCGACACGAGCAGCAGCAGCAGCAGCGTGTAGAGCTTGCCGACGAACTGGTCGGCACGGATCGCCAACAGGTAGCCGAGCCAGAAGATGGCGACGGCCTTCCACACCCAGTTCGGCATGCGCGAGTGGGAGGGCGTGACCTCGGAGTCCGACATCGCCCCGAGCGTACCGACCTAGCGCCGTCCGGCGAGGGCACGCCGCAACACCGGCGCCAGGTCACCGCGGTCGCCCACCTCGACACGTTCCAGACCCAGCCACTCGGCCATGCGTCCGAGTTCGGCGGCCACGTCGTCTGCCACCTCGCGATGGGGCACACCGGGCTCCGCGAACGCGCCCAGCACGCGCAGCACGCCGGCGGCGCGGTCGGCCTTCATGTCGAGTCGACCCACCAGCGAGTCGCCCCACAGCACCGGCAGCACGTAGTACCCGTAGATGCGTTTCGGTGCCGGTGTGTAGATCTCGATGCGGTAGTGGAAACCGAACAAGCGCTCCGTGCGATCGCGGTACCAGCACACCGGGTCGAACGGGCTCAGCAGCGCACATGCATCGACGCGGCGCGGGCGGCGAGCCTCGGGGTGCAGGAACGCCGGCTTCGCCCAGCCCTCCACCTGCACTTCGCGCACCGTGCCGTCGTCCACCAGTTCACGCAGCAGTGGGGCGCAGACCGTCGGCTTCTGCCGGTGGTAGTCGGCGAGGTCGTTCAGCGTGCCGACGCCGTGGTGCCGTGCAGCCATCTCGAGCATCCGCTTCCGGGCATCGCGCTCGTCGAGCGGCGCGTGCGCCAGCACCTCGGCGGGCAGCACCCGGTGAGTGAGGTCGTAGACGCGGGCGAAATCGTTCGCGCGCCGGGTAGCAGTGACGTGCCCTTTCCAGAAGAGGTGCTCGAGCGCCACCTTGGCGTCGTCCCAGTCCCACCACTGACCCTTCTTGCCCACGCGTTCGCTGAGGTCGCCGGCCACCACCGGGCCATCGAGTTCGATGCGCCGCAGCACCTCGTCGACGTAGCCCGGACGGCGCTCCATCAGGTCCCAGTAGCGCGACCACTTGTGGCCCTTCTCCATCTGCCAGCGGTGGAGGTGGTGGTGCTCGGTGGGCACGTGGCACGCCTCGTGCACCCAGTACTCGAACAGTTCGCCCGCTGCGGTGGCGTCGGCAATGAGGCTGCGCGGGTGCGGGCCGAGCCGGGCGAAGAGCGGGAGTTCCTGACTCCGCACGAGCACGTTCACCGAGTCGATCTGGATGAGCCCCATCCGATCCAGCACGCGGCGAAGGTGCCGGCGGTCGACACGGCCGGCGGGTCGCGCCTCGGCGAACCCTTGCGCAGCGAGGGCGATGCGGCGGGCCTCGGCGAGCGAGATGCGCTCGACGGCCACGGGGTCAGTCGGCGACGGTGATGGTGACCGAGTTGATCACCACGTCGGTCTTCGGGCGGTCACCGAAGCCGGTGGGCACCTTCTCCATCGCGTCGAGCACTTCCATGCCCTTCACGATCTGGCCGAAGTGGTTGTACTGCGGCGGCAGGCCCACGCCATTGGGACCACTGATGAGGAAGAACTGGCTGCCGTTGGTGTTCGGGCCAGCGTTGGCCATCGCCACCGAGCCGAGCTGGTAACGCTGCTTCACCGGCTCGTCCTGGAACCGGTACCCGGGGCCGCCGCGACCGCTGCCCTCAGGGTCGCCGCCCTGGCACACGAAGCCCTGGATGATCCGGTGGAAGATGACGCCGTCGTAGTAGTGGTAGCCCGCGAGGAACACGAAGTTGTTCACCGTGATGGGAGCGTTGATGGCGTCGAGCGCGATCACCATGGTGCCCATCGACGTGTCCATCGTGGCCGTGTAGCGCTTGGTGACGTCGATGCCCATCTCGGGAACGTCGTTGAACTTCTGGGTCTTGGGAGCTGACCCGTCGAGGGCCGGGAAGGGATACGCCATGGGCGGGCAGGCTAGCGGCCGGGGCTGCCCCGCCCCCATCCGACGCTCTCGCCCGACCCGACCCGGCCCCGGCCCCAACCCCGCCGACCCCCATCCGAGTGGCTACTCGCACCCCGGGGGGCGGTAGCCACTCGGATGGGCGGCAGCCACTCGCACGGGCGGTAGCCACTCGCACGGGCGGTAGCCACTCGGATGGGCGGCAGGCACTCGGATGGGTCAGTTGCGGGAGTTGTACTCGGCGATGAGGCCGTTGGCCTGCGCGGCGGCGTCCTTCAACGATGTCGCCACGTCGGCACCGGCGAACACCGACGCCACGGCCTGCGCGAGCACGGTCCGCATCTCGCGGAGCGGGCCCACCACCGGGCCCGCCGAGGTCGGCGAGTCGGGAGTGTCGGCCAACTGCTGATAGGCGACCGCAAACCGCGGGTCGGCGGCAACGGTCGACTTGTACGGGTCGAGGTCGAGGGCGTCGGTGCGGGCCGGCACGTAGCCGGTGGTGGCCGCCCACTCGCTCTGCTGCTGCGCCCCCACGAGGTAGGTGAGGTAGTCCCAGGTGGCGGCAATGCGCGCTGGGTCTCCCGAGTTCACCACCCACAGCGAGGCACCACCGATGAGCGCTCCGGGCTTGCCGCCCGGGCCGGGCATCGGGCCCACGCCGACGTCGTCACCGGTGATCTTCGGGAACTGGCCGGTGCCCAGCACCTGCAGCACCGGCCCGAGGGCGGCGGAGGTGTTGATGGTCATCGCCGCCGGTTCCTTGTCGTCGGCCATCTTCAGCAGGTTGTCGTATCCGGTGGCGCTGTTGTCGCCCACGTTCACCGCCAGCTTGTCGTTCAGCATGGTCTGCAGGAAGGTGAGCAGGTCGATACCGGTCTGGTTGTCGTAGAGCACCTTCGTCGCACGATTGGTACGGCCGTTGTCGTTGTCGGTGTAGAACTCGCCCGCCTTGCAGAACCACTGCTCGACGTACCAGCCGCCGCCCGAGTCGAAACCCGAGTCGAGCGAGATGCCGTAGGTGGCGGCGCCCGACGACACGATCTGCTGGCTCATGGTGCGCAGTTCGTCGAGCGACTGCGGCGGCTTGTTCGGGTCGAGCCCCGCCGCCTCGAACACACGCTTGTTGTAGAACAGCACCGGGTTGGAGATGTTGAACGGCATCGACCACTGCACACCGGCGGTGGCGTAGGCGGCCAGTGCCGCCGGCAGGAACGCCGAGGTGTCGTACCCGCTGGAGGCGATGCACTTCGCCACCGGCACGGCGCTGTCGGTGTCGACCATCGCCTGCACCTGGTACTCGGGCATCTGCACGATGTCGGGCCGGTCGCTGCTGTTCGCGGCGTAGTAGTTGTCGGCGGTGACCTCGTACGAGTTCTGCACGAGGTTCACCTTCACCTTGGTCTGGCTCGCGTTGTAGGCGTCGGTGAGCTTGATGAGTTCGTCACCGAGCGGGCCGCTCATACCGTGCCAGAACGAGATCTCAGTGGTGCCCGAGGCCGACAGTTCGGTGGGGCAGTCGGGCAACGCGTCGAGCGGCGTGGTGGTGGTGGGCGCCTGGGTGGTCTGCACCACGGTGCCGTCGCCCGTACCGGGAGTGGGTTGGGTGGTGCCCGAGCCGGAGTCGGTGATGCTGCCACCGCCGGTGCAGGCGGCGAGCACGCCCAGAGCGGCAAGGAGGGGAAGAGCGCGACGCATCAGCCCTTCACCGCCCCGGCGGTG
>CAZQPJ010000052.1:0-11855 GCA_964595105.1 uncultured Bifidobacterium sp. | reverse complement strand
TGCGGTTCTCGTACTTCGGCCTTGCGGTGGCCATGTCGGGCTACTTCCTCGCCGGCTCGAAGTGGCAGTTGTGGGCCATCATTCCCGTGTTCACCTTCTTCAACGGTCTCAGCATCGCCAACCAGACCAGCCTCATCTCGCGGTCTGCAGAGATGGGCAAGCAGGGGCAGGCGATGGGCATCTCCTCGAGCGTCACCAACCTGGCGCAGGTGCCGGCCAGTGTGCTGGTGGGCTTCATCTCGGCGTCGGTGGCATCGAACATGCCCCTCGTGGTCTCCACGATCTGCATCGCCGCGGCGGGTCTCGCGTTCCTCGCGCTGTTCAGGCCGACGTACGTGTCGCAGCCGGTGCAATGGCCGCCTTCTTCCTGAGCCTCGCCGTCATCTTCGTCGCCGAACTCGGCGACAAGTCTCAACTGATGGCGCTGGCGTTCGCCACGCGTTATCGGCCGCTGCCGGTGCTGATCGGCATCACCATTGCCACGGCATTGGTGCACCTGGTGTCGGTGCTGGTGGGAGCCGTGCTGGGCGCAGCGCTTCCCACGCAGGCGATCAACGTGGTCGCCGCAGTCTCGTTCGTCGGATTCGGACTGTGGACCCTGCGCGGCGACGAACTCACTGACGACGACGAGGCGCGCGCCGCCCGCCCGGCGAAGAACGTGGTGGTGGCGGTGGGCACGGTGTTCTTCCTCGCCGAACTGGGCGACAAGACCATGCTCGCCACCATCACGCTCGCCACCAGAGAGGGCATCGTGGGGACGTGGCTCGGGTCCACCGTGGGCATGGTGGCGGCGGATGCGATCGCCATCGTGGTGGGTCGGGCATTGGGTGCCCGTCTGCCGGAGAAGGCCATCCGCATCGGAGCGGCCACCCTGTTCTTCGTGTTCGCCGTGGTGCTGCTGCTCGAGGCTCTCTAGGGTTCTCCGCCGATGATCGACGAACTCCCTTCTGGCTACCGCTTCGCCCCGATGAACTCGGACCAGGTGCGCACGATCTCGGAGTGGGCGGCCGCCGAGCAGTGGAACCCGGGGTTGTACGACGTGGCGCTGGCTCACGCCTACGACCCCGATGCCTTCATCGCACTCCTGCACGACGGCGAGATGGTGGGTGGCGGGTCCATCTTCTCGTACCGCGGCGAGTTCGGTTTCATGGGCCTTTACATCATGCGACCCGACCATCGGGGGCAGGGGCTGGGTGGTGTCCTTTGGCGCCATCGGCTGCGTTTGCTGCGCGCTCGCCTGCAGCCGGGAGCTGCCATCGGCATGGACGGCGTCTTCGGCATGGCGCCCTTCTACGCGAGGGGCGGATTCCAACTTGCATACCGCGACCTGCGTTTCGACGGCGTGGCGGCGAGTGGCTCCGATCGCGGGCTCACTCCGCTCACCGATGTGGGGTTCGATGCCATCGCTGCGTACGACCTGCCGTTCCATCCAGTGGATCGTTCCGACTTCCTGCGTTCGTGGGTGATGCACCCCGGGTTCCACTCCGCCGCAGTGGTCAGCGAGGGCGAAGTGCGCGGCTACGCCTCGTTGCGGCCGTGCCGAAGCGGGTGGCGGTTCGGGCCGGTGGTGGCCGACACACCTGCGGTCGCCGAGCAGTTGTTGGTGGGCCTCATGAGCCGTGTGGCGGGTGACCCGGTGCAGCTCGACGTACCCGAGCCCAACGAGATGGGTCTGGCATTGGCTGCTGGCTTCGGCATGGTCGAGAGCTTCGGCACCGCACGGATGTACCACGGTCACACACCCGAGATCGCCGTCGATCGAACCTTCGGCGTCACCTCCTTCGAGTTCGGCTGACGGTCTCCGCGTTGAGCCCCAATGGGGTGGTGCGCGAGAGTCGGGTCTGCATGCACCCCACCATCGACCGCGACGCGCTCCGCGCGAAGTATCGGGCCGAGCGCGACAAGCGACTGCGTCCCGAGGGCAACGAGCAGTACATCGAGCCGAAGGGTCGCTTCGCCCACTTCCTCGACGACCCCTACGTGCCCCGTGTGGAGCGACCGGCCGTGCACGACCACGTCACCGTGGCGGTCATCGGCGCCGGCTTCGCAGGTGTGGTGACCGGCGCCAGGCTGCGGCAGGCAGGCGTCGACAGCGTTCGCCTCATCGACGGTGGCGGCGATGTGGGCGGTGCCTGGTACTGGAACCGATATCCCGGTGCCATGTGCGACACGGCAGCGATGGTGTACCTGCCGCTCCTCGAGGAGACCGGCCACATGCCGTCGATGAAGTACACCTACGCGCCAGAGATCTTCGGGCACGCGCAGCGCATTGCGCGCACGTTCGACCTCTATCGCGACGCACTGTTCTCCACCGGCGTCACGTCGCTCGAGTGGGATGACGAGGCCTCCAACTGGGTCATCAGCACCGATCGTGGCGATCGGTTCACTGCGCAGTTCGTCACCATGGGCACAGGGCCGCTGCATCGTCCGAAACTGCCCGGTATCGAGGGCATCGAGTCGTTCGGCGGGCACTCGTTCCACACGAGCCGGTGGGACTACGCGTACACGGGCGGCTCGTACGAGGGCGCCCCGATGACGAACCTCGCCGACAAGCGGGTGGGCATCATCGGGACGGGTGCCACCGCCGTGCAGTGCATCCCGGCGCTGGGACGCGACTCGAAGGAACTGTTCGTGTTCCAACGAACACCGTCGAGCATCGACATTCGCAACAACCACGCGATCGATCCCGACTGGTTCGCCGAACTGGGTGCGGGTTGGCAGCAGAAGTGGTTGATGAACTTCGTCACCCTCCAGACCGGCGGCTTCACCGAGGAAGATCTGGTGAAGGACGGCTGGACCGACCTCACCATTCGCATCCGCAACCGGATGATGGAGATGTTCAAGGACGGCATGCCCGAGGGCATGTCGATGCAGCAGGCGTTCATCCGTGCCTACGAGGACAGTGATGACGAGAAGATGGAGGAGATCCGGGCCCGGGTCGATGCGATCGTCGCCGACCCGCTCACGGCCGAAGGGCTGAAGCCGTGGTACCGCCAACTGTGCAAGCGGCCGTGCTTCCACGACGAATACCTGCAGACGTACAACCGCCCGTCGGTGCACCTCGTCGACACCGACGGCAAGGGTGTGGAGCGCATCGACGAGAACGGTGTGTGGGTCGGCGGACAGCACTACGAACTCGACTGCATCGTGTTCGCCTCGGGTTTCGAGGTCGGTACCACCTACGCCCGCCGCGCGGGCTTCGAGGTGACCGGCCGCGGCGGTGAGACGCTGTCGGAGCACTGGGAGGACGGCATGCGATCGAAGCACGGCATGCACGTGCACGGTTTCCCGAACCTGTTCGTGGTGACCCCGAGTCAGGGTGCCAACCTCATCAGCAACGTCACCCACAACTTCGTGGAGGCCGGCACCACGCTGGCTGCCGTCATCGCCCATGCCATCGACGCAGGTGCCGCCGAGGTGGAGGTGACGGCCGAGGCCGAGGACGCGTGGATCGACCTGCTGGAAGGCAGCACCCGAGCGTTCATGGGCAACTCGGAGTGCACCCCCGGTTACTACAACAACGAGGGACGGCCCACTGGTCGACGCGAGCGACTGAACGGCAGCGGCTACCCGGAAGGTCCGGTGGCGTTCTTCAACTACATCGCCGACTGGCGCAGCAACGGTCGGTTCGAGGGGCTCGAGTTCAGACCAGCTCGTGCTGCTGCACCCGGTGCAGCGCCCACCAACTCGGCAGCACCGGAATCCAGTAACTGAGCACTCGGAAGTACACCACCACCGCGACCGATTCCGCCGCCGGCACACCGAGGCCGGTGAGCCCGGCGGTGAGCGCCGCTTCGATGGCGCCCACGCCGCCCGGTGTCGGTGCGGCCGAGGCGATGGTGCTGGCCGCGATGTACATGGCGCCCGTTTCGGCGAATGGAAGGTGCAGGTCGAAGGCGCGCATGCTGACGTAGAGCATCACGATGTTCATCAGCTTGCCGATGAACGACCCACCGAACAGCATCAGCATCTTCGACGGCTGCCGGGCGAGGCCGGCGAACTCGACCAGCAGCCCGTGCACCTGCCTCCTCGCCGCGGCGACGAACCGTCGACCGAGCGTGGTGGTGGCCACCGCTCCCACGATCGCGAGTACCGCGATCACCACCACCAGCACGGTGCTGCCCGAGGGGAGCGAGAACGTCGTGTTCTGCTCGCTGGCGCTGCCGGCCCACGTGAAGAAGCCGGCGGCCATCAGCACCTGCATGATGCCGCTGGCGGCGGTGGTGAGGCCGACACCGGCAGCGGCGACCACGAGGTCGACGCCGTTGCGCTGGAGGTAGCGGGCGCGCAACGCCATGCCGCCCGCGTTGCCGGGGATGAAGCGATTGAGGAACGACTGGGCGAACATCACCTCGGTGGTGCGGAAGAACGGCAGCCGCACGTTGACGGCTCCCATCAGGGCCAGTGCGCCGCCCACGTACCCGAGCACCATGAACAGGAGCATGAATGGCACGGTGGTGACGTCGGCGGCCTTCAGCTCGCGCCAGATGTCACCGAAGTTGGCCACGAGGCCGAGAACCATGTTGCCGAGCACCAGTGCCGCAACGAACCCCACCACCTTGCGCACGCTGAGGCGCTGCATCTCCGCCATCTCGTACGCGCCGACGCCGGCCCGTCGCTGCAGTTGCTCGCGCACACCGGCGAGGTCCTTCACCCGACCCTTGTAGGCGCGGCGTGTCGACGACGAGAGCGCCAACGGCTGCACCAGTGGCAGCGCCGCTGCCAGACGTTCGGTGTCGAAGTGGGCGCCCGCTGCCGCGCACACCCGGGCTGGGTCGACCAAGGCCGAGAGCGAGGAGATCATCTCGGCCAGGTCGCGGGCGCGCTGTTCGGCGGTTGCGGCGAGTTCGGCCCACCGGAGGTCGAGCAGCCGCACCCCGTCCTCGCTGCTCACCAGGTGCTCGGCGCTCGCCCACATGTGGGCGATGCGGGCATGATGCAGGGTGGCCAGTTGGGCGAAGGCCCCATGCAGCAGCTCGTCGGTGATGTCGGCGGCGTCGAGGTCGGCGAAGGCCGTGCCCTCCACTCGCTCGAGGGCGATGTAGGCACCCCGTTCGTCGGTCTCGCCCACGGCCAGCACTCCCGGTACCGCCGCCCCGGCTCGGGCGGCGAGGAGACAATTGAGTGCCTCGTGCTGCACCGTGAGCGGCGGGCTGACGGGCCGGTCGTCATCGACTCCCTTCACGCGCAGGGCTCTGGCGAATCGGCTCAGCAGATCGGCGTTCCGTTCGTCGCGTCCCACCACCTTCACGAACAGCGGAAGTCCGCGTGACGTGGCGAGATAGGCCGGGCCGTGGGCAGTGCGGTGGGGGAACACGGTGAGGTCGTTCACCGGGAGACCACCCTGTTGGAGCGCCGTGGTGATGCTGGCCAGCGATGGCCGGCGCGACGGCGCGCCGAACCACATCAGCGCTGCCGATGCCACGGCGACTCCCACCGACACGGTGGCCACCAGGTTGACGGGCGCCTCGACGGTGGTGATGACCCGCGCCAGCGCCACGGTGGCGACCACCCACCAGGTGCTGCGTCTCCAGGCGATCGACAGCGTGGGCCCGATGGCGGTCACCGCAGCAGCGGAGGCGGCCAGGTAGGCGCTGGAGGGAAACGCAGAGCCGGCCACCCACGACGGCTTCTCGCTGTCGCTGATGATGGTGGTCGGTACTCCGATGGCGAGCCAGTGGTTCAGCAGCGCTGCGGCCGTGGCTGCCACCAGAGCAGTGCCGATGGCGAGGGCCACCTCGGTCCATCGGCCGCGTCGCAGCCACAGCACGGCACCCACCGGCGCCGCGAGGGCCAGCAGTTGCAGGAGGCCGACGATGCCGCGCGACAGCACTCCGGGGAGGCGGTCGAGCAGGCGAACCAGGTCGGCGGTGGCGCCGCGCACCACGTCGGGGGCGATGCGCACCACCGTCACCGCCACGACGCCGACGAACAGTGCCAACACGAAGCGGGCGGCGTCGGCCGGGTGACGGTCCCACCGCGTGGTTCCCCCCGCTGCAGCTTCCACCGGCGTGCCTCCCACTCGTGCGAAGGTAACAGAGGTCGGTACTGTCGCCGACGGAGGGGTGCCGTGGCCGAGACCGTGCAGTTTCATTTCGATGTGATGTGCCCCTGGGCCTACCAGACGTCGGTGTGGCTGCGCGATGTGAGCCGTCAGAACGGGCTTCACATCGAGTGGCGGTTCTTCTCGCTCGAGGAACAGAACCGCGACGAAGGGAAGAAGCATCCGTGGGAGCGCGCCTGGAGCTACGGCTGGGGCATGCTGAGGGTGGCGGCACTGCTGCGCCGTACCTCGAACGACGACTGCGGCCGCTTCTACGAGGTGGCTGGCCACGCCCTCCATGTGGAGGGTCGCAAGCCACACCGGCCCGAGGTGGCGGCCGAGCTGCTGGAGTCGATCGGGCTCGACCCGGGTCTGGTGCAGCAGGCCATCGACGACCCCACGACGCACGACGATGTGCGGGCCGACCACGATGCGGTGTTCGCTCGCGGCGGATTCGGCGTGCCGCTGCTGGTGTTCGACGACGACAGTTGCTTGTTCGGGCCCGTTCTCACGCCGGCAGTGTTGGGCGCTGAGGCGCTCGAACTCTGGAACGTCGTGAACGGAATGCGCCGCTTCCCACATGTGTACGAACTGAAGCGACCCAAGACCGACGACGACATGCGGCACATCGCCCGCCAGTTCGAGCCCTATCTCACCGCACGCGACTGGGAGTCGCGGGAAAGGCCTGCCCGATGAGCAACCGGACCACCATCATCGCCAACCTCGCCGAGGCGTTCGACTCGCTCGGTCGACTGGTCGACGGACTCGACGAGTCGCAGTGGGTCGTGCAGTCGCTGTGCCCGGCGTGGACGGTGCAGGGCGTGCTCGTGCACGTCACCACCATCGAGGCTGCGCTCGTCGGGTGGCGACCCGGCGGCGACCACCCGTTCGCTGCGATGGGTGCCATCGCCGCGGAGCTCGCCGCGCTGACCCCCGCTGAGTTGGTGTCGCGCTATCACGCCACGGTGGCGACCCGTCTGGCCGAACTCGGTGAGATGAGCGACGACGAGTTCGATGCACCGTCGGTGACCCCGGTGGGCAACGCCACCTACGCGCGGTTCATGGCCATCCGCGTGTTCGACACGTGGGTGCACGAGCGCGACATCAGCGTGCCGCTCGGCATCGAACTGGCTCATGGTGGCGGCGCTGCCGAAATGGCGCTCGACGAGGTGGAGGGCTCCATCGGCTACATCGTCGGCAAGAAGATCGGCCTCACGGAGGGTAGGAGCATCGCGTTCGAGGTCACCGGCGCCACCCCGCGTCGCATCATGGTGAAGGTCGATGGTCGCGCCACCCGCGTGAGCGAACTGCCCGACCCCACCGTGACGGTGTCGGCCGACACGTTGACGTTCATGCAGTTGGCGTGCGGTCGCATCGACCCTGAACAGGCCATTGCGGCCGGTCGCATCTCGTGGACCGGCGATGCCGAGTGGGGTGCGCGAGCAGCGCGCAATCTCGCCTTCACCATGTGATCTCGGCGGGTGACCTCGCCGGGTGAGCGCCGCTCAAGTGCGCGAATGCTCGGGCATGGGGTGCGGTGCGGGCCCGTGGCTAGCCTGCAGGGGATGCGGTACGCCTCCATCTCACACCGGCTCGATGGGCTGGGCAGCGACAAGTGGGCGGTGCACATGGCCGGTCGTCAGCGGGCCAACCGCGGGGAGGACCTCCTGTTCCTCTCCATCGGTGAACCCGATCTACCGCCGCCCGCAGCGGTGCTCGACGCGGCCATCGACTCGATTCGTGCGGGCCGCACGCGCTACGCCGATGGTCAGGGTGAACCGGGTGCGCGCCGTGCCGTGGCGGCTCATCTCGCTCGGCGCTCGGGCCACGATGTCGGCCACGACCAGGTCGTGTACGTCGCCGGCACCCAGCAGGGGCTGTTCGTCACCATGGCCACGCTCGTCGAGCACGGCGACGAGGTGCTCGTGCCCGACCCCTACTACGCCACCTACGAGGGTGTGGTCGCCTCGACCGGCGCCACCTTCGTGCCGGTGCCCACACGGCCGGAGGACGACTTCCACCTCAGGCCCGAGGCGCTCGAGGCGTGCATCACCGAACGTTCGCGGGTGCTGTTGCTGAACACACCGAGCAACCCGACGGGGGCCGTGCTGGCACCCGATGAGATCGACGCCATCGGCGAGGTGTGCGAACGGCACGACCTCTGGATCGTGTGCGACGAGGTGTACGCCGACCTCACGTTCGAGGCCCGTTTCAGTTCACCGTTCGATCGCCCGGCGCTGCGTCACCGCTCCATCGCCATTGCCTCCATCAGCAAGTCGCACGCGCTGCCGGGGTTCCGTGCCGGTTGGATCGCAGCGGAGGCCGATGTGGCCGCTCAGATCACCTCGGTCACCGAGGCGATGAACTTCGGGAGCCAACCGTTCCTCGCCGATGCCCTGCAGGTGGCGCTCGAGGAATCGCACCCCGAGGTTGCAGAGATGAAGCGAACGTTCCACCAGCGCGCGCAGGCCATGGTGGCAGCGATGTCGGGCAGCGACGCCGTGTCGGTGCGCATGCCGGAGGGCGGCATGTTCGTGATGGTCGATGTGCGGCCCACTGGGCTCTCGGGCGAGGAGTTCGCCTGGAAACTGCTCGACGAATGCGGTGTCGTGGTGATGCCCGGCGAGAGCTTCGGTTCGCGAGGCGCCGGCCACATCCGTCTCGCCCTCACCGTGGATGCCACAGTGATGGCCGAGGCCTGCAGTCGCATCCGAACGCTTGCGGAGGCGTGCGTTGCGGCTCGGTGAGGCCGTCGTCGGCCTGTTGGCCGAGCACTACGGCATCGACACCGTGTTCGGCATCCCCGGCGTGCACAACATCGAGCTCTACCGCGGGCTGCACCGTTTCGGGGTGAGGGCCGTGTCGCCACGGCACGAGCAGGGTGCCGGGTTCATGGCCGACGGGTGGTCGGTGGTCACCGGCCGCCCCGGCGTGTGCACCCTCATCAGCGGTCCCGGCCTCACCAATGCCCTCACGCCGATGGCACAGGCATTCCACGACTCGCGTCCGATGCTGGTGCTCGCCGCCACCACGCCCACCGATGCGCTCGGCAAGCGGTTCGGCCCATTGCACGACCTCGACGACCAGGCCGCCATGGCGCGTACGGTGACGGCGTTCAGCGAGACCGTGCTCGACCCGGCCGATGTGCCGCGGCTCGTCGCCCGGGCCTTCGACGTGTTCCGCTCGGCTCGTCCGCGCCCGGTGCACCTGGCGTTCCCCACCGATCTGTTGGAACTGGAGGTGGCCCCGTTCCAGCCGGTGATGTCGGCTGCGGCGCGTCCCGCCCCCGACCCAGTGCAGGTGCAGGCCGCGGCCGACCTCCTCGCTGCGGCCATGGCCCCGGTGGTGATCGCGGGTGGCGGTGCCATCGATGCGGGCTCTGCACTGGCGGCGGTCGCCGAGCGCCTCGACGCACCCGTGGTGCTCACCGGCAATGCGAAGGGCGTGCTGCCCAGCAGCCACCCGTTGTGTGTGGGCAACCCACTGTTCGACCCCGGTATCCAGCATCTCATCGAGACTGCCGACGCCGTCGTGGTGGTGGGCACCGAACTGTCCGACGCCGATCTCTACAACGGTGGTCGGGCCCTGCAGTTCGCCGGGCCGGTGGTGCGCATCGACATCGACCCCAACCAGTTGGGTCGGCGGATGCAACCGGCAGTGGGCATCGTGGCCGACGCTGCGGCGGCGCTGCAGGCCCTGGCCGACGCGCTGCCATCGGGCAGTCGCAGCGGCGCGGCCCGCGCCGAGGAATGGCGTACCACATGGCGGTCCGGCGTGCCGGAACGTCTCGCCCCGTGGCTCGACGCACTGGCCGACGCGGTGCCGGCCGAGGCGATCGTTGCACTCGACTCCACCCAGTTGGCCTACTCGGCCCACATGACGTTGCCGTGCGAGCGCCCGCGCTCGTGGCTGGCTCCCTATGGCCTCGGCACGCTGGGGTGCGCGTTGCCGATGGCCATCGGCGCCGCCATCGCCGCGCCCCACCGGCCGGTGCTGGCACTGGCAGGCGATGGTGGATGGCTGTTCACCGTGGCCGAGATGGCCACCGCCACCGACCTCGGCCTCGGTGTGGTGCTGGTGCTCTGGGACAATCGCGGTTACGCCCAGATCCGCCAGAGCTTCGACGATGCCGAAGCGCCTCGTATGGGTGTCGACGTGAGCAGTCACGATCCGGAGGCGATCGCCCGTGGCTTCGGGTGGAGCACCGCAACGGTGCACCGTCCCGCTGAGCTCGCACCCGCCGTCGCCGCCGCCTTCGCCGCGGGCGGACCGCACATGGTGCGGGTGGTGGTGCCCTCCTAGGGCTCCACGAGCGGAAACATCGACATGAACACGTCGAGGTTCCCGAAGATGATGTCGGTGGCTCCCACGTCGCCGGTCGACTCGACATCGGCGAACGTGGCGTTGCCGTCGATGAC
The DNA here is from genome assembly GCA_964595105.1 of uncultured Bifidobacterium sp. Taxonomy (GTDB): domain Bacteria; phylum Actinomycetota; class Acidimicrobiia; order Acidimicrobiales; family Ilumatobacteraceae; genus UBA668. The sequence continues at coordinate 1,394 of CAZQPJ010000052.1, read as the reverse complement.
CGACAGGAGTTGGGCGCGGGTGAGCCGCAACGTTGCGGCGGCGGCGGGATCGTGCCGGCCGCGCACAGAGTGCAGCGCACGGTTCGACAGGCCGAGCACCCACTGTTCGTCGACGTCGGTGAAGGTGAAGTTCAGCAACACCGACCGCCCGCCGACGTCCTCGGCCTTCAGTCGCACTGCGAGCGTGTCGAACATCTGCTCCACGGTCATCGCGTCCTGGTAGCCCTGTCGCCGTACCGGTGTGCGGGGCAGGGTGCCGTTGCGCAGCTCGTGCGCGCCGGTGAGATAGGCGTTGCGGAACGTGGCGCTCTCGCTCTGGTAGCCGAGCTGTTCGAACGTGTCGGCCTGCAGTTCGCGTGCGTCGGTGTTGGTGGGGTCGGCGAACACGAGATGGTTCAGCAGTTCGGCCACCCAGCGGTAGTCGCCGTCGTCGAAGCATCGGCGGGCGACGGAGAGCAGCGCGTCGGCACCTCCCATCGCGTCGACATAGCGGCGGCCTCCCTCCACGGGTGGCAGCTTCCAGAGGTGTGCCGGGTTGCCGTCGTACCAGCTGAGGTACCGCTGGTAGACGGCTTTCACGTTGTGCGCGAGGTGGCCGTAGTACCCGGCGAGGTGCGAGTGCTGTTGGAACTCGGGCGGCAACGCCAGCATCTCGGCGATCTCGACGGCGGTGTGGCCGTGGTTGGCCATGCGCATGGTCTGGTCGTGGAGCCAGCGGTAGAGGTCTCGCTGGAGGCGGAGGTAGGCGAGCACGTCGTCGTTGCCCCAGCGCGGCCAGTGGTGCGACGCGAACGAGAGCGTGATGTCGGGGCCCCAGAGTTCGATGATCTCGCCGATGTACTTGCTCCACTTCAGCGAGTCGCGCACGAGAGCACCACGAATGGGCACCAGGTTGTGCATGTTGTGCGTGCAGTTCTCCGCCGTGCACAGCCAGCCGTGATCGGGGAAGAAGAAGTTCATCTCGGCCGGGGCCTCCGTCTCCGGCGTCACCTGGAACACGATCCGCACACCGTCGACCGTCAGTTCCGTGCCCGTGGTGCAGATGTCCTCGGTGGGGGCGATGAGTCCTGCCGGCCAGAACGGAATGCCCTTGCCGAGGCCTGCGTCGACCTGCTGGCGCGGTCCCTGCGGCAACAGTGGTCCGAACTGGTACATGGCCCGCCGGCCCATCGCATAGCCGGCGATGACGTTCTCGCCGATCGTCTCGCGGAGGAAGTGTTCAGGGGCGATCACCCTGCAACGGCCGGCATCGACATCGGCCTGCGTGGTGACGCCCAGGACGCCGCCGAAGTGGTCGGCATGCGAGTGGGTGTAGATGACCGCCACCACCGGCCTCTCGCCGAGGTGCGCGTTGGCGAGGTCGAGGCACGCCTTCGCGCACGGTTCGGCGGTGA
>CAZQPJ010000051.1:0-11882 GCA_964595105.1 uncultured Bifidobacterium sp. | reverse complement strand
TCGGTCACGTACTCGTAGCGCTCCTTGAACAGCTTCGGCTTGAGGAAGCAGCCCATCTCGAGGTTCTCGACGACGCTGAGGCTGGGGAAGACGTTGCGCGTCTGCGGCACGTACCCCACGCCCTTGCTCACCAACTGGTGCGCCTTCATGCCGGTGATGTCGTCGCCCATGAACGTCACCGATCCCGACCGTACCGAGCACTGTCCGAGCACGGCCTTGAGGAAGGTGCTCTTGCCGGCACCGTTGGGGCCGATGATGCCCACGAACTCTCCCTCGTTCACCACGAGATTGCAGCCGTTGAGGATGTTCACCTCGGGGATGTAGCCCGCCACGATCTCCTCACCTCGGAGCACCACGTTCGTCTCGCTCATGCGCCCTCCATGAGCGTCTTGCCCTGATGGGTGCCGAGATAGGCGTCGATGACGGCCTGGTTGCGGCTGATCTGGTCGGGTGTGCCCTCGGCGATGATGCGACCCTCGGCCATCACCACCACCCAGTCGCTCACGTCGTGCACCATGTCCATGTCGTGCTCCACGAAGAGCACCGTCATCCCTTCGTCACGAAGACCGCGGATGTGACCGAGCAGGCTCTGCTTCAGCGCCGGGTTCACACCGGCCATCGGCTCGTCGAGCATCACCAAGCGGGGTCGGGTCATGAGGGCACGAGCCATTTCCAACAACTTGCGCTGACCACCGGACAGCGTGCCGGCGTACTCCTTGCGCATGTGGTCGAGCTTGAAGCGGCGCAACAACTCGTCGGCCCGCGCCTCGATGGCCATCTCCTGCTGACGCCACAGCGGCCGCAGGAGACCCCTCCACCACCGTTCACCCTTCTGCCCGGTGGCCCCGAGCTTCATGTTCTCGAGCACCGACATCTTGCTGAGACTCTTGGTGAGCTGGAAGGTGCGCACCATGCCCATCTTTGCCGTCTTGTGCGCCACCACCGACTTCATCGGCGTGCCGTCGAACGCCCAGGTGCCCTCGTTCGCCTGATCGAATCCGGTGAGCAGGTTGAACAGCGTGGTCTTTCCCGCCCCGTTCGGCCCGATGAGCGCGGTGATGGAGCCGCGCTGCACCTCGAGATGGTCGACATCGACCGCCACGATGCCACCGAAGCGCCGCCGAACCCCGTCGGCCACGAGAATCGGGTCGGGTTTCGGCACGCACGGCTCGGGAGCCACCCCGGCGAATGCGGCAACGGCCTGCTGGGCGTACTGGCTGGGTTCAGCGTCCATCGAGCGCCATCTCCTTGCGGTTTCCGAAGATGCCCTGCGGGCGGTACACCATCAACAGGATCAGGCCGAGGCCCACCAGGATGTAACGGAACTGGCCACGAGCGCTCGAGTTCTTCAACAGCTCGATGCCGAACACCGCGACCCGACCCTGGTTGTCGGAGAGTTCGGCGAGGAAGGCGTCGGTGAACGCGAGGAGCGCCCAGAACAGCATCGGGCCGAGGATGCTTCCCGTCACGGTGGCGATACCCCCGAGCACGAGAGCCGTCATGACGTAGAACGTCACCGCACGGCTGTAGTTGTCGGGCTGCACGTTCGAGTTCTTCAGGGCGAACACGATGCCGGCGAGCATGCCGAGGATGGCGCCGATGACCAGCGCCGACATCTTGTAGCCGAACACGTTCTTGCCGAGGCTGCGCACGGCATCCTCGTCCTCGCGGATTCCCTTGATGACCCTGCCCCACGGGCTGCGCATCAGTTGGAAGACGAACAGGCTGCACAGCGCCACCAGCGCCCAGCCGACGAGCAGAGTCCACAGTTCGAGCCCGAGATAGCGGACCCGCGACAACAGCACCATGAAGCCGCCGAACACCACCGCCGTGAGGCCGATCACGGCGCCACGTCCCTTGCCTGCGAGCCACTTCCTCGCGATCGCTGCAGCGATGCCGAACGAAACAGCCAGCCACAGAACCGAGGTGAGCGCGATCGGAACGACTCCGGTGGCCTGAAAGGGGCCGATCCCGTAGTTGCCACCTTGGTCGGCAAAGGGATTCATCTTCTGGAATCCGCTGGCGAAACCCTTCAGACCATCGGTGCCACCGAACTTCGCCTTGTGGGTGACCGAGCGCACCACGAGTCGCACCAGTTCTGCGAGAGCGATGGTGACAATGGCCAGGTAATCGGCGCGCAGCCGCAGGGTCGGAACACCGACCACCACGGCCAACGCCGATGCATAGACGAGGCCGAACGCCAGGCCCCACCACCAGCTGACGCCCCAGTAGTACGTGCTCATGCCGAGGCCGTAGGCGCCTGCGGCCATGAAGGCCGCCTGACCGAAGTTGAGCAGGCCGGCGTAGCCGAACTGCACGTTGAGGCCGAGGGCGGCGACGATGAAGACGACCGCGTCGAGGCCGAAGAACGCCTTCAACGTCAGGTCGATGATGAGTCCCCAGTTCACGTCATCCTCCTCAACCCACTCGTTCCCTCTTGCCAAGAATTCCCTGCGGTCTGAACAGCAGGATCAGGATGAGGGCGGCGAGGGCAGGCACGTTCTTCAGTTCGGTGGGAACGCCATGCTTGATCCAGCCGAGCAGCGGCAGTTCGGGGAACGCAGGGATACCGATGGTGCTCACCTCGACGAACACGCCGATGACGAAGCCACCAACGAGGGCGCCGTAGGCGGAGCCCAGACCACCGAGGGTGATGCCGGCGAACATCAGGAACAGCAGGCCACCTCCCATATCGGCCCGCACGCCCTCGTCGAGGCCGCGCACCACGCCGCCCAACGCCGCCAGCGCAGCACCGAGGAACCACACGATGCGGATGATCTTCTCGCTGTCGATGCCCGTCGACGAGGCAAGGTCCGAGTTGTCGCTCACCGCACGGGTGGCCTTGCCGAGACGCGAGCGCTGCAGCAGCAACGCCACACCGACCAGCACGAGGAACGAGATGATGGTGGTGGTGAGGTCGCGAGGCGTGATCTCGATCGGGCCCCAGCTCATGGCGGTCTGCGCGTTGTAGGCCTGATATCGACGCGTGGCTCCACCGAAGCGCATCAGGTAGAAGTTGACGAGAATGATCGAAAGACCGACCGAGACCACCATCTGCGAGATGAGTCCGATGCCGCGTCGCCGCAACGGCTTCCAGAGGCCCTCGTTGAGCCCAAGGCCCAGCGTGCCGCCAAGAGCGACCGTGAGGATCGCAGCGACGATGAAGTTGATGCCCCATCCCACCGACAGCAGGTGCGCCACCACCCCACCGAAGGTGACGAGTTCGCCATGAGCGAAGTTGGTGAGGCCCGTCGTACCGAAGATGAGCGACAGACCCACCGAGCAGATGGCGATGACGATGCCGAGACGAACACCGTTCACCAGTGCCTTCACCAACAGTGACCAGTAGCCGGAGGTCACTCGCTGGGCTTGCCCGGTGAAGAAGTTGACGGTTCGGACATTGGTGGTGAAGCGGTCCTTGGGAATGACAACGGAATCCTCCCCTTGGAGTGCGAGTCCGTCTTTCAGGCTGGTGGTGTCGACCTGCACCGTGTAGGTGGCCTTCTCCGGGACGCACAGCAACGCAATGCCCTTCGCATCGGTGGGGCCAGCCACGACCTCGGCGCCCGTCTCGGAGAGCACCTTCACCGTGACACCTTCCAACGGCACCTTGGTGCCGGTGCTCTGATCGTTCACCTGCGCCCGAATGCCGGGACCGGTGCACGCCGCCGCCGGACGCGGCGCAGCATCGGCAGTGTGGTGCCACATCGACCCAGCGGTCAGCACGAACAGCAGTACCGCCATGAGTCGCGTTCGTAATGTCACTGACCGGCGCTCCCCTGCTGACGCGATGTCGGCAGATTAGAGCCGCTGTCGACGACACGCGTCAAGGCTGCGGGAGCGGCGAGGGATTGTCGCCCGATTACGGTGGGGGCGATGACGGAACCTGACAGCACCACCGCCATTCCCCAGATCACGCTGCGACCTGCCGAGCTGGATGAGACCGAGGTGCTGCTGATACGTCACGGGCGCTCAGCCGACGTGGTGCCGGGAACACCGGAGTCGGCCGACCCGCCGCTCCACGTCGAGGGTGTCGCCCAGGCGGCGCGACTGGCCGACCGCCTCCGCACGAAGCACATCGCCGCGGTGTACAGCTCACACCTCGCCCGCGCCGTGCAGACGGCAACACCGCTGGCCGAACACCGCGGTCTCCCCATCGGCATCCACCCCGAACTCGAGGAAGTGCGCCTCGGCGAATGGGGCCACGGCGAGTTCCGCCGCCGCGCCGCCGCCCGCGACCCGGAGTGGGTCGAGTGGAGCCGTACGGGCCGCTGGGACGGCATTCCCGGCGGCGAGGGCGACGACGCGTTCCGACAGCGCGTCTCCGACACCGTCACCCGACTCGCTGCAGCCCATCGAGGGTCCACCATCGCGGTCGTGTGTCACGGCGGCACCATCAATGCGGTCGTGGCACACGCACTCGGTATTCATCGCACCATGGCCTTCTCCATCGAGAACACCAGCATCACCACGATGCGTGTGGGCCTCCACGGACCCACCATCGTCACCGCCAACGACTGTCACCATCTCTACGACCCCGTCATCGGAGCCTCATGAGCCCTCGCCCCACCTCCGTTCGCACCCGCATCACCGAGATGCTCGGCATCGACTACCCGATCATCCAGGCTCCCATGGGCTGGATCGCCCGCAGTCAACTCGCGTCGGCAGTCAGCAACGCGGGCGGCCTCGGCATCATCGAGACCTCGAGCGGTGAACTCGACAACGTCCGCGAGGAGATCCGGAAGATGCGCGATCTCACCGACAAACCGTTCGGGGTCAACATCGCCCAGGCCTTCGTGCGCGACCCCTCGATCGTCGAGTTCGTCGTGGCACAGGACGTCCGCTTCGTCACCACCTCTGCAGGCGACCCCACGAAGTACACCGCGCAGTTGAAGGCCGCAGGACTCACCGTGTTCCACGTGGTGCCCACCCTCGCGGCCGCACTGAAGGCGATCGCCGCTGGTGTTGACGGTCTCGTGGTGGAGGGCGGTGAGGGCGGTGGTTTCAAGAACCCGCGCGATGTCGCCTCGATGGTGCTCCTGCCGCTCGTGGCCAGCAAGGTCGATGTGCCCATCGTCGCCGCAGGCGGCATCACCGACGGCGTCGGCATGGCTGCGGCCTTCGCGCTGGGTGCGGAAGCGGTGCAGATGGGCACTCGCATGGTCAGCGCCGCGGAGTCGCCGGTGCACCACAACTGGAAGCAAGCCATCGTCGACGCCGCCGAGACCGACACCGTGTTCCTCAACCGATTCAGTCGGCCCGGTCTCCGCGCACTGCGCACGGAGCGCACCACCCGACTCGAGCGCGACGAGCACGTCGACATGAGCGAATTCGGCCGCACCCGCGATCTCTACTTCGGCGGCGACCTCGAGGCAGCGATCGCCCTCACCGGGCAGGTGGCCGGCCGGATCGAATCGGTCGAACCCGTCGGGATCATCATCGAACGAACGGTCGACGAGTTCCGCCGGTGCATCGACGGCCTGCAGCGCTACCGCTGAGCGTCCACCACCTGCAGCGGCGGGGCGAGTACCATCTCATTCGGCGTGAGGAGCCCGGGTTGTCGCGTTCCCGGAGGTCCCCCGATGTCGGCAATTCTCGAGCACGTCAAGTCCCTCGCTCGCATCGCCATGTATCTCGTGGTGGGGTTCATGGTGATCCAGTTGTGGCGAGACCCCGCTGGTGCGGCGCACTCCTTCGCCGACACCCTGCAAGGCGTTGGCTCGTTCTTCGCGGCGCTCATCGACCGAACGGTCGAGTTCGTCCGCAGCCTCACGAAGTGACGGCCCACATCCATGCGGTGATGGCCACCAGCGTGGTCGCACCGGCGACGTGCGCCACCACGAGTCCGGCGGGCAAGCCCATCGCGTACTGCACGTAACCCACTGCTCCCTGTACCAGCGCCGCCACCACCCAGGCCGTCATCGGGCCATCGAGCCGGGCCCGGTCGGCCGATCGCCGCCGAAGATGCACGAACAGCGCCAGCACCGCGGCGACGGCCACCCACACGAGCGTGCCGTGCACCCGAGTGACCCACTGCAGCGCGTGCCCATTGATGTCGGACGGCGATCCGAAGAAGCGCCGAGCTGCTTCGTCCCCAGCGTGCGGGCCGGTACCCGTCACCACCGTGCCGGCCAGCACTGCGACAGCGGTGCACGCCGCCACCAACTGCACACGGCGGCGGGTGCCCGGCCGCACTGCTCCGCGCCGAGGCGCGTCATCGGGTTCGCTCGACCGCACCAGCATCAGGACCGCCGCCCACACGAGCACCATCGACAGCACGAAGTGCAACTGCACCGTTGCAGGGTGCAGGTCGGCGAGCACCACGATGGCACCCACGAGCCCCTGAGCGGGAACACCGAGGAGCATCACCATCGACAGCACCAGAAGGTCCCTGCGCCGAGGTCTCCGGTACCACGCCGCCACTGCAGCAAGCGCCACACCGACCGACACGAGGAACGTGAACAAACGGTTCACCTGCTCGATGGCAGCGTGTTTGCTGGAGAGGTCGACGAACGTGGTGCCGTTGCAGTTCGGCCAATCGTCGCAGCCAAGACCGGACCCCGTGAGCCGCACGGCAGCGCCGCTGGCACAGATGGCGCCCAGCAGAACCAACGCAGCGACACAGATGGCACGGAACTCGCCCGGCGTGAACCCCTCGGACCGAACCCTCCGCACATAGGCACTCACCCGTCGCATGCGACCTCCGCCTCGCACGCTAGGGGCGACAACCTCGAGCAGCCAAGCGGTGCAAGCGATACGGTTCCGGCGTGCTGTCCAGCTTCGACGACTACCCGGTTCACCAGGCGTCGGTCCCCATCGCCCACACGGCGACGGCCGATGCCAACCATTACGACCGCTACTTCTTCAACGGGTACTCGCTCGGCGGCGACCTCTACTTCGGCGCTGCAATGGGCCTCTACCCCAACCGTCACGTCGCCGACGCTGCGTTCTGCGTGGTTCGTGGCGGCCGGCAGACGAGTGTCTTCCGCTCGCAACGCGCCCCCCTCGACCGACTCGAGGCCACTTCTCTCGGACCCATCGCCGTCGAGGTCGTCGAACCACTGCGAACGCTCCGCATTCGTGTCGACGCCCCTGATCAGGGCCTGCGGGCCGACCTCACCTTCCACCACCGCTCGCCCGCCATCGAAGAAGCACACTTCTTCCAGCGCATGGGCGTGCGGGCATTCTTCGACTACACGCGACTCACTCAATTCGGCAGCTGGACGGGCTGGCTCGAACTCGACGGCGAGCATCTCGACGTTCGACCCGACGACGTATGGGGAAGCCGCGACCGCTCGTGGGGCGTTCGGCCCATCGGCGAACCGGCACCCTCCGGCGCCCCCGTGGGCCTTCCCCAGTTCTTCTGGCTCTGGGCGCCGGTCAACTTCCCGAGCCTCTCGACCCATTTCGACGTCAACGAGCATGGCGACGGGCGCCGTTGGCACGAAACAGGTACGGTGGCGCCCGTGGGGACCGAGGCGCGGATGATGCGGACCGTCGACTGGCGTGTCGAGTGGCGCCCCGGCACACGCTGGGCCGACCGCTTCGAGTACGACCTTGTCGACTGGGACGATGCCGTCACCACTGTGTCGTTGACGCCCCGCTACGAGTTCCACATGCGCGGCATCGGCTATGGCCACCCCGAGTTCGGCCACGGCTACTGGAAGGGCGAGGCCGTCACCGCAGGTGAGCACCTCACCCTGCCCGTCTCGACTCCACTCGCGCGTGAGCACGTGCACGTGCAGGCACTCTGCGACGCCACCGTCACCCTCCCCGACGGCCGTACCGAGCGCGGTATGGGCATCCTCGAACAGCTCGCCATCGGACCCCATCCCTCGGGCCTCGTCGGCATCCTCGACGGCTACGAACCAAGGAACTGAACGCCATGCGCCGCACCGTTTCCCTTGCCGCCGCCGCACTTTCGGCTGCTGTCGTGGTGGCGGCGTGCTCGTCCACCGAATCGCGATCGGTCATCGAGCCGGTGAACCCCACCATCGACAACAGCACCACCACGCTCGACCCGGAGGCCCCAGTGGTGACGGGCGACATCGGTGAGATCGCCATCACCACGCCCGGCATCGACACCAGCACCGGCACCAGTGTCGATCCCCCTGCGTACACCCTCCCGCCGATCACCCCTGTCTCGGTGCCGTCGACCGGTCCGCTGGTGACCTACCTCCCGCAGACCACGGTGAAGGTCTCGACCACCACCACGGTGGCCCAACTCCCTCCCAACGGCGGCAACGTCAGCCTCCACTTCGATCTCGGACCGTTCGACATCCAGCCGGGCCAGAACACGATCGACTACATCGCACCGATTCCCCAGCCGAAACTGAACGGCTGGATCACGTCGTTCAAGGCAAACCTTCGTTTCGCCGACGGCACCGTCCCGGGCGTCGACGTCATCCATCTCCACCATGGCGTATGGCTGAACATGTCGGGCAAGGACGCCACGGCGAACCTCCCGGAGCGCTTCTTCGCCGCCGGCGAGGAGAAGACCACCGTCAAACTGCCATCGCCCTACGGCTACCGGTACCGCACCACTGATGTGTGGACGCTCAACTACATGCTCCACAACCTCACACCCGCAGCCCGAAAGGTGTGGGTCACCTACGACGTCGACATCATTCCCGACACATCCGTGGCCGCGAAGTTCGTCATTCCCGCCCGCCCGGTGTGGCTCGACGTGCAGAACGGCAGTGTCTACCCCGTGTTCGACGTCATCAAGGGCGCGGGCGACGGTGTCACGTACACCTATCCCGACCAGGCCTCGAACCCCTACTCGGGCACACCGAAGAACCAGTGGACGGTCGATCGCGATGGTGTGCTGGTGGCGACGGCAGGTCACTTGCACCCCGGCGGTCTGCGCACCGATCTCAATATCCAACGGGGTGGGAGCAAGGCGCACCTGTTCCGCTCCGAGGCCCAGTACTTCGAGCCCGCTGGTGCCGTGAGTTGGGATGTTGCCATGACCGCCACGCTTCCCGACTGGCACGTGGCCGTGAAGAAGGGCGACATCCTCAGCACCACCGCCACCTACGACTCGGGCAGCGCTTCGTGGTACGAGTCGATGGGCATCATGGTGGTCTGGATGGGCGATCCGGGCGGGTTCGCCGACGACCCGTTCGTCACGCCGGTCGACAAGCCGGGCATGCTCACCCACGGACACCTCCCGGAGAACGACAACCACGGGGGCGCGCCGGCGGCGAACTACCTCGACCTGACGGCACTCCCCTCGGAGCCTGCGCCGGGCACCATCGACATCGCATCGTGGCTGTATGCCAAGGGCGACATGACCTCGGCCACCGCAGTCCCCACCGTGAAGCCCGGCGGCACCATCACGTTCAACAACGTCGATGCCCCGATCGGCAGAGGCCAGTGGCACACCATCACCGCGTGCAAGGCGCCGTGCAACAAGAGCACCGGCGTCGCCTACCCCATCGCCGACGGCGCCATCCCCTTCGACTCGGGTCAGCTCGGTAACGCCGGGCCACCAACCGCTGGGCGCACGACGTGGTCGATTCCCACCAACCTGCCGGCGGGCACCTACACCTACTTCTGCCGCATCCACCCGATCATGCGTGGAGCCTTCCGCGTGGAACCCTGACCTGCGGGTCAGGTGTGGCGGACGCTCATGCCGCCGTCGACGGGTATCACCGCGCCGTTCACGAAACTGCTGGCAGGCAGGCTCAGGTTCAGCGTCATGTGAGCAACCTCCTCGGGCTGCCCGTAGCGGCGCAGCGGCACCCGGCGCTTCGCGTAGGTCTCCTTCGCCTCATCGGTGATTCCCGCCGTCATCCCGGTCTCGATCGGGCCGGGACAGATGCAGTTCACGGTGACACCGCGACGGCCGAGTTCCACGGCAAGGCTCTTGGTGAGGCCGACCACTGCCGATTTCGAGGCCGCATATGCCGCGAGGCCCGCCGTGGTGACAATCGCCTCGGTCGAGGCAATGTTCACCACTCGCCCACCGTTCGGTGCCACGAGGAGGTGCGGCAGGCACAGCCGCACGAGACGGGAATGGGCCGTGAGGTTCACGTCGAGCGTGCGCGCCCAGTTCGCCTCGTACGAGTCGTCGTCCTGGAACGCGGAGTTGACGAGCGAGATGCCGGCGTTGTTCACGAGCACATCGACGCCACCCAACTCGGTCACCACATCGGCGACGAGCCTTCTCAACGACTCATGGTCACCGACGTCGGCGACGAAGCCGACCGCTCTTCCGGCACCGTGTGCCGTGGCAATCTCGTCGACCACTGCCATCACCCGCTCGGCGTCGAGGTCGACCACCGCCACGCGGGCACCCTCGTCGGCGAAGAGGACTGCCGTGGCACGACCCATGCCGGAGGCTGCCCCGGTGATCAGCACCCGGGCACCGTCCACCGACCTCGACAGTGCGCTCAGCCTCGTCATCGCTGCGCCCCGCGCACGTTGTGATCCGACTGCAGCGTGGCTCGGAGCGCCCGCATGCTCACTTCGGCGTCGCGGCGCCGCTCATCGTCGAGTTCCATGGCGTCACGGTAGACGCAGACCGGTATCGTGCGCGACGTGAAGAAGCCCACCGTGGCCGAGCGCCGCATCGAGATTCTCGAGGTCACGTGCCAGGTGGTGATCGAGCGCGGGTTTGCCGCCACCCGAATCGCCGACGTCGCCAAGCGGCTCGACGTGTCGAGCAGTCTCATCCACTACCACTTCGACTCGAAGGAACAGCTCCTCGCCGAGGCCTTCGCCCACTACGCCCGCAAGGACCTCGCCGAGATGGAGGCCGAGATCGAGGAAGCACCGTCATCGGTGGGCCAGCTCGACCGGGCATTGCAGAACTATGTGCCGGAGGGAAGCAACGACCTCGAGTGGATGCTCTGGATCGACGGATGGGGCGAAGCACTCCGGAACCCGATGATGCGTCGCATCAGCCAGGAACTCGACGAACAGTCGGCGGAGTTGCTCGCTCGCGTCATCGCCAAGGGCGTCGAGCGCGCCGAGTTCGTGTGCGCCGACCCCGCCGCCGCCGCGATGCGCATCTCGGCAATGGTCGACGGCCTCGCAGTGCAGTTCGCCGCGCATGAACAGCTGATGACCCGCGACCAGTTGCTCGACCACGTGCGCACCATCGCAGCGTGGGAGGTCGGCCTCGAGCCCGACTCGCTGCGCGAGACACAGACCCCTCGTCGGGAGGCCGCCACCGCGGCACCTGCCACCGACATTGCCCTCCGCCAGCTCATCTCGAAGTACTGCGACGCAGTCGTGCGCCGCGACGCCGACGCGTTCGCCGACCTCTGGACCTCCGATGCGGTGTGGAACCTGGGCAAGACCTACGAAGGCCGCGAAGCCATCACCCACGCCTTCGGCTCGCTCACCAAAGCCTTCACCTGGCTCGTGCAGACCGCCCCGAATGCCGTGTTCGAGGTCGACGAGACCACTGGCACCGGCACCGGCCGGGTCACCATCCTGGAGCAGTTCAACACCAAGAAGGGTGGCGACGGCTCACTGGTGGGTGTGTACCACGACTCCTATGTCCGCCAGCAGGGAACCTGGCGCTTCGCCGAACGGCGCATCGAAGTCATCCACCAGGGCTGACATTCACACACGCCTTACGGGCGCACCTCGTAGAAGGCGTTCACGCTGTGGTCGACCGGCAGTCGCCGGAAGCGGGTGAACCCGGCCACTTCGGACATCTCCCGCGCACGGTTCTCCGAGAGACCGAGCGTGCCGAGCCCGAGACCATCGGGCTCGCTCAGCGCCGACGACATGCACGACAGCACGCTGATGCCGTACATCAGCGAGGCCATCGGGTTCTTGCGAGCGTTCTCCTCGAACGTGTCGAGCGCCTTGATGTCGACCAACAGCCAGGTGCCATCGGGCTTCAACGAGGCCCGGATGGCATT
>CAZQPJ010000050.1:0-11906 GCA_964595105.1 uncultured Bifidobacterium sp. | reverse complement strand
CGGTGCGGTGCACCGCAACAACTCGACCGAGCCGCTGCGGCTCGTCGGTCTCGCGTCATCGCTCGACGTCGACGTCGACATCGTCGGCGGAGGCATCGCCGGTCAGTCCGGTGCGATGCGCATGGCCATCGCCCGTTCGCTCGTCGGGATCGACCCCGAGTCGCGTGCGGCCCTCAAGAAGGCCGGCCTGCTGACCCGTGATCCTCGTCGCAAGGAGAGCAAGAAGTACGGTCTGGTCAAGGCCCGCAAGGCCAAGCAGTACACCAAGCGCTGAGACGCGCCGTGCTCGAATCGCCCTCGGCTCAGCGCCGAGGGCATTCGTGCTTTTGCGACCGATTCGAGGACAGAATCCCGTGACCATGAAGTTCGGAACCGACGGTGTGCGCGGCGAGGCGTTGACGGAGTTGACCGTCGACTACGTCGCCTCGCTGGGTCGGGCCGCCGCACAGGTGGTGGGTGCAGGTCGGTGGCTCGTCGGCCGCGACACTCGGGAGAGCGGTCCGGCGCTCGAGGCAGCCGTGGCCGCAGGACTTGCGGCGGGTGGAGCCAAGCCGGTGACAGTGGGTGTGGTGCCCACCCCGGCGCTGGCGTGGTTGGCGGCTGAGCAGGGTGTGCCCGCTGCCATGGTGACCGCGTCGCACAACCCGTGGCACGACAACGGCGTGAAGGTGTTCGGTGCGGGTGGCCTGAAGTTGACCGACGACGTCGAACGCCGCATCGAGGCCGCCATCGACGGGCAGCCGGTGCCGCCGCACATGCTGGAGGCCGACATGTCGGGAGGGGCCCGCTACGTCGATCACCTGGCCCGTCCGCTCGGCTCGTTGCAGGGGCTCCGGGTGGTCATCGACTGTGCGAATGGGGCCATGAGCGCCGTGGCGCCAGCGGTGTTCGAGCGTCTCGGCGCCAGCACCGAAGTGCTGCACGCCTCGCCCGATGGACGCAACATCAACCACGCATGCGGCGCCACCGACGTGGCCTCGCTTGCAGCCGCGGTCAAGGCGGGAGGTGCCCACCTCGGGCTCGCGTTCGACGGTGACGGTGACCGGGTGATCGCGGTCGATCACCTCGGTCGCACCGTCGATGGCGATCGCTTGATTGCGCTCGCTGCGCTGCGGCTTCGCCAGCAGCGTGCGCTCCACGGCGACACCGTGGTGGTGACCGTGATGAGCAACATCGGCTTCCATCGCGCCATGGCCGCCGCCGGTGTGAACGTGGTGACCACCGCGGTGGGCGACCGCTATGTGCTCGAGGCGCTCGAGGCGGGCGGGTTCAGCATCGGCGGCGAGCAGAGTGGCCACATCATTTACCGCGACCACGCCACCACCGGCGACGGATTGCTGGCCGGAGTCCGGTTGGCGCAGCATGTGAAAGATGCTGGTGTGCCCCTTGCGGCGATGGCCGATGAGGTGATGGTGGGCTACCCGCAGGTGCTCGTGAACGTCCGCGTGGCCGATCGGCACCCTAAGGCAGCGCGCGAACTGGCGGACGAGATTGCCGCCGCCGAGCGTGAACTCGGTGGCGATGGCCGAGTGCTTGTTCGGGCGAGCGGCACCGAGCCACTGATTCGGGTGATGGTGGAGGCCGCCACCGACGACGTGGCGAAGCGTGTGGCCCACGAACTCGCCACCGTGGTGGCCGCACGCTTCGGGTGACCTGCCCGGAGCACGGTGTCGCACGTCGGTAACCTGTCCGACATGTGCGGCATCGTGGCGATCGTGTCCCGTCCCTCCACGAGGACGGTGCCGGAAGCCGGCGACCTGTTGGCCCTGCTCGACTCGGCGGTGGCCGCCCCGACGCTGGGCGCCGCCGCCTACGCGGTCGCCGAGGTCGACCGCCTGCTGCACGGCGTTCCCGGAACCCGTGCACTGGTGGGCCGTCACGAACTGGTGGCGGGCATCACTGCTCGCCTCGATCAGCTCGATGCCCGTGTGGCGGCCCGCGACGCCGAGCTCGAGGCGGCATCGGCGATGTCGCCCGAGGCGCTCGAAGCTGCCAACGCAGAGTTGCTGGGCATCCGCGATGCCGTGTGGGCCGTTCGGCGCGACCGGTTGCGCACTGCCGAGATGGTGGGCAGGTTCGCCGGTCGCGATGCCGGCGAGGCGGCGGTGTCTGGCTACCTCATCATCCAGCAGGCGCTGTCGGCCATCGACCGGATGGAGGTTCGTGGTCGCGACAGCGCCGGCATCCACGTGTTCGTGTGGCACCACGGTCTCGACCTCGACGACCCCGCGGTGCGACCGCTCGTCAGCCGGCGCAGCGCCGACCCGTTGTTCCAGAACGGCTCGGTGCGAGTGGCGGGTGGGTGCCTCAGTTTCGTCTACAAGGCGGCTGCGGAGATCGGTGAACTCGGCGACAACGTGAAGGCGCTCCGTGCGGCGGTGGAAGCCGATGAGTTGCTGCGGGTGGCGCTCACCAATCCGGCGGCCCGAGCCTCGGTGATCGGCCACACACGCTGGGCGAGTGTGGGCATCATCAGCGAACCCAACTGCCACCCGGTGAACGGCGAGCAGTCGGAGCAGGGCGGTGGTGCGCCGTACACCGTCGCAGTGCTGAACGGCGATGTCGACAACCATGCCGACATCAAGGTGACCCACGGATTGCGGATCCCCGGGCCGATCACCACCGACGCCAAGGTGATTCCGGCCGTGATGGCGGTGCAGGCAGCCGGCACTGCGGGCGACGTCACCGAGGCCTTCCGTCGCACGGTGGCCGAGTTCGAGGGGAGCGTCGCCATCGGCGCCCAGGCCGCCGACGAGCCGAACACGGTGTTCCTCGCCCTGCGCGGCAGCGGACAGGCGCTGTACGTCGGCCTCGCCGACGACATGTACCTGGTGGCCAGCGAGCCGTACGGCGTGGTGGAGGAGACCAGCCGTTACCTGCGAGTCGACGGCGAGACACCAGCACCCACCGGAAGCCGAGGCCAGGTGCTGGTGCTCGACGGCAACCGGGCCGGGACGCTCGAGGGCATTCGCCGAATGGCCTACGACGGCTCGCCCCTGCCGGTGGCCGAGCGCGAGGTGGTGACCGCGCAGGTCACCACGAGAGACATCGACCGCGGCGACGCCCCGCACTTCCTGCTGAAGGAGATCAGTGAGGCGCCGCGCAGCTTTCACAAGACGCTCCGCGGTCGGGTGGCCGATGGTCCGGCCGGCCTGCGCGCCGACCTCGGCGAGATGAGCTTCCCCGCCGACGTGGCGGCACGGTTGGCCTCCGGGGCCATTCACAAGGTGCGCGTGATCGGTCAGGGCACGGCGTTCGTCGCTGGCAGCAGCATGGCCGCGGTGCTCGACGACCTCTGTGGCGGCGCGCTCGACGTCGACGCCATCACCGCCACCGAACTCAGCGGATTCCATCTCCGGCTCGACATGACCGACACCCTGGTGGTGGCGGTCAGCCAGAGCGGCACCACCACCGACACCAACCGCACGGTCGACCTTGCTCGTGGTCGCGGCGCGTCGGTGATCGCCATCGTGAACCGCCGCGGCAGTGACCTCACCGACAAGGCCGATGGCGTGATGTACACGTCCGACGGCCGTGACGTGGAGATGAGCGTCGCCAGTACGAAGGCGTTCTACGCGCAGGTGGCCGCTGGTGTGGTGCTGGCGTGCGCCATCTCCGAAGCGGTGGGCCACGGCACCGCCCAGCGGAGGCACGAACTGCTGTCGTCGCTGCGCGAACTTCCGGCCGCCATGGAACAGGTCATCGCCAATCGGCCTGCCATCGCCGATGCGGCCCGTCGGTTCGCGCCGTCGAAGCGGTACTGGGCCATCGTCGGCAACGGACCGAACACGGTGGCGGCCGAGGAAGTCCGCATCAAGTTGAGCGAGCTCTGTTACAAGAGCATCGCCTGCGATGTCACCGAGGACAAGAAGCACATCGACCTCTCGAGCGAGCCGCTGATCCTGGTGTGCGCTGCAGGGCTGATGGGTGGCACGGCCGATGACGTGGCCAAGGAAGTGGCCATCTACAAGGCACACAAGGCAACGCCCATCGTGGTGGCCACCGATGCCGACGAACGTTTCGCAGGCGCGGCTGCGGTGCTCACCGTGCCAGCGGTCGATCAATCCCTCGCGTTCGTGCTGTCGGCCATGACCGGGCACCTCTTCGGCTACGAGGCGGCGTTGGCCATCGATGCGTCGGCTCGTCCGCTCCGCGAGGCGCGAGAGGTGATCGAGCACGCGCTGGCTGAGTCGAGCGATGGCGACGTGGTGCTGCGGGCAGTGAAGGTGGGCATCGTGCCGTATGTCGAGCGGTTCCTCGACGGCGTTCGTGCCGGCCAGTACGACGGTCACCTCGAGGCGTCCACAGCGGTTCGGTTGGTGGGCGTGTTGCGCGATGTGGCCGCCGACAATCCGCTCGAGGCCTACCAGCGGGCGACGGGAAAGATCGCCACGCCGGGTTCGGTGGTCGACGACCTCACGGCGGCGCTCACCCGCGCCATCGAGGAGCTCACCCGCCCGGTCGATGCCATCAAACATCAGGCCAAGACCGTCACGGTGGGCATCAGCCGCAACGACGAGGGTGTCCTCGACCGGGCACTCGTGCAGGCCTTGCTCGGCACCGGTGCATCGCGAGACCGTCTCGGCTATCGCACGCTGAAGGTGCTCGCCGACCTCGCCCCCGCGGTCGACGCGGTCACCGGGTACACGCGCTACGCGATCGAGGGCGACCCTGCGCAGGGGGCCACCATCGCCATCATCGACCGTGGCGGACTGTCGCGTGACGTGCCGAGCAGGGTCGACACCAACCCGCAGTTGCGCGGCACGAAGCGCAGGGTGGCCAGTGAGAAGGAAGTGCTGGTGGCCCGCGGTCGCAGCGACGGCCGCACCGTGATCTTCGTGCCCGAGGTGAAGGGCGGCACGTGCACCGGCATCACACTGCTGCACGTGCGGTTCCACGACCGTGTTCCCGCCGACGCCATGCGTGGCGTGTTGCAGGGGTACGACCGCCGTTACGACCGCCTCGTCGACTGGGTCACCGAGACAGAGGGGTCTTTCCGCGACGACCTCCTGGGCGACCTCTCGGTGGCCGACCTGTTGATCCTGCCGATCTCGGAGACGGCCGACCACTGGCGTGCCCGATGACCAAGGGCATCGGTGTCGACGCGGTCGACATCGAACGGTTCCGCCTCTCGCTGACGCGTACGCCATCGATGCGCGACCGCCTGTTCACCGCCGAGGAACTCGCCTACGTGGCACCCAAGGTCGACCCGGTGCCGTCACTGGCCGCTCGCTTCGCCGCACGCGAGGCGACGATGAAGGCGATGGGTTTGGGTCTCGGCGCATTCGGGTTCCACGACGTCTGGGTCGACCGAGCCGAGTCGGGTGAGCCTGCGTTGGCCGTGCGCGGCCGGGCGGCCGAACTCGCCGCCGAGCGCGGCATCACTCGATGGCACCTGAGCCTCACCCATTCGGCACTGGTGGCGATCGCCTACGTCGTGGCCGAATAGGGCTCGGGGAGGAATCGCCCGTGCAGCCCATCGTGACGCCAGCAGAGATGCGGCTCATCGACACCGGGTCGGCGGAGCCGTTGGAGGCACTCGTGCAGCGTGCCGGCGCAGCCGTGGCCCGTGCCGCCATCCGCATGCTGGGTGGCACCTACGGCCGCGTCGTGAACGTGGTGGTGGGCAAGGGCAACAACGGCGCGGACGGTCGGGTGGCGGCAGCGTTGTTGGAGGCCCGCGGCGTGAAGGTGCGGGTGTTCGACGCCGACCGTTGCCCTCACCCGTTGCCGCCGTGCCACCTCGTTGTCGACGCTGCCTATGGCACCGGTTTCCGGGGCACGTGGCAACCTCCGGAGGTCGGTGGCGCGGCCGTGCTGGCGGTCGACATCACCAGTGGGGTCGATGGCCTCACCGGTGGTGCACAGCCCGGAGTGTGGCGAGCCGATCGCACGGTGACGTTCCAGGCGTTGAAGCCGGGCCTCCTGCTGCAGCCCGGCGCCGAGCACTGCGGTGTGGTGGAGGTCGCCGACATCGGTCTCGGCGCCGCCGTGGCCGAGGTGGCGAGAGCCCACCTCGTCGAGGGCGACGATGTGGCGGCGTGGCTCCCGACCCGCGCCCCAGCAGCGCACAAGTGGTGCACCGCCGTGCGCGTGGTTGCCGGAAGCGCCGGGATGACCGGTGCGGCGGCGCTCGCGTCGCACGCTGCCATGCGCTGCGGCGCAGGGATGGTGCACCTCTCCGCCGTCGCGTGCTCCGTGCGTGAAGCGCCGGTGGAGGTGGTGCAACAGCCGCTCGCGGGTCTCCCTTGGGCATCGGACGTGCTGGGCTCGCTCGACCGCTTCCACTCGCTGGTCATCGGCCCCGGTGTGGGGCGCGACGACGCGACCGCCGGCGAGGTGCGGGCGGTGGTGCTCGACGCCGCCGTGCCGGTGGTGGTCGACGGTGACGGCCTGTTCGCGATGGCATGGAATGCCGAGGGCGCCGCAGCACTCCTGCGCCGCCGCACCATGCCCACCGTGCTCACGCCGCACGACGGCGAGTACCAACTGCTCACCGGTGAGCGACCGGACGCCGATCGCCTCGCCGCCGCTCGATCGCTCGCAGCGCACACCGGGTGCGTGGTGCTGCTGAAGGGCCCCGCAACAGTGGTGGCCGAGCCAGGTGGGGAGGTGCTGGTGTCGGCCACCGGCGACCAGCGTCTCGCCACTGCCGGGTCGGGTGACGTGCTGGCCGGCATCATCGGAGCGCTCCTTGCGCAGGGTGTCGACGCCTTTCGTTCGGCGGCGTGCGGCGCCTGGCTGCACGGCACGGCTGCACTGCGCGCGCCCGCGTCGGGCATGCTCGCGGGCGACATCGCGGATCACCTTCCCGCGGTGCTGGAGGGACTGCGATGAGCCGGTGGGCGTGGGCCGAAGTCGATGGTGCCGCGATCGAGCACAACGTGGCAGCACTCGTGGCCGAGGTGGCACCCGCGCAGGTGTGGGCGGTGGTGAAGGCGAATGGATACGGCCACGGAGCAGTGCCGGTGGCGCAGGCCGCGCTGCGCGGTGGCGCATCCGGTCTGTGCGTCGCGCTCGTGCAGGAAGCGCTCGAACTGCGGGCCGCCGGTGTGTCTGCTCGGATACTGGTGCTCAGCGAACAGCCGCCGGAGGAACTGGCCCGCGCCGTGGGTCTCGACCTCGACCTCACGGTGTACAGCGATGCGCAGTGTCGGGCCATCGAGGCATCGGGCGCGGTGGCCCAGCGAGTGCACCTGAAGATCGACACCGGTATGCACCGCGTGGGCGCGTCGCCCGACGACGCCGTTGCGATGGCCGACGCGATTGCGGCGTCGGCTGGCATGCAGCTGGAGGGTGTCTTCACCCACCTCGCGGTTGCCGATGAGCCCGACCACCCGTTCAACGCGGTGCAGCTCGATCGCTTCCGACAGGTGGTGGTGGCGCTCGATGCTGCCGGGCATCGGCCGCCGCACGTGCACGCGGCGAACACTGCAGCGGCCCTCGCCCTTCCCGCCGCACGTGGCACCCTGGTGCGGGTCGGCATCGGTACGTACGGGCTGCTGCCGGGCCCCGGCGTGCAGCAACACGTGCGACGCACCGGTTTGCGGCCTGCGCTGAGCCTGCACGCCCGTGTCTCGCACGTGCAGCGGGTGGCTGCCGGCGAGCGCGTGTCGTACGGGCTGCGCCACACCTTCGCCGAAGCGACCACCGTGGCCACCGTGCCGCTCGGCTACGCCGACGGTGTGCCGCGCAGCCTGTGGCGCGACGGCGAGGTGCTGGTCGGCGGCCGCCGGTGCCGCATCGTGGGTGTGGTGACGATGGACCAGTTGATGGTCGACGTCGGTGAACTCGATGTCGCCGTGGGCGATCCCGTCACGCTGCTGGGCAGTCAGGGCGACGAGACCGTCACCGTCGACGAGTGGGCCCGCCACACGGGCACCATCGACTACGAGATCGCGTGCGGGGTGTCGGCGCGGACGCAACGGCTCTGGCAGTGACCGGCCTCTAGCATCACCGTGTCCATGATGCGCCTCCGATCCAACTCGCCTGCCGACACGCGCGCCATCGCGGCGGCCATCGCCGCCGAGGCCCGCGCGGGTGACCTGCTGGTGCTCGCCGGCGAGATGGGGGCCGGCAAGACGGCGTTCGCCCAGGGCTTCGGTGCGGCCCTCGGCGTCACGGAGCCGATGACATCGCCCACGTTCACGCTGGTGCACAGCTATCCGATCGGCCGCCTCACGCTGCACCATGCCGACATCTACCGGCTGGGAACCCATCACGAGGTGGCCGATCTGGCGCTCGCCGAACTGCTCGACGGCGACGGCATCGTGCTGGTCGAGTGGGGCGACGTGGTGGCGCAGACCTTCGGCGATCATCTGCTGGTGCGACTCGACCACGACGCAGTCGATGATGACGCCCGCGACATCACGCTGTCGGGTCAGGGCCGGGCGTGGGCGATGCGTTGGGAACGGTTGGAACACCGACTGGAGGGCTTCGCATGCTGATTCTCGGTGTCGAGACCGCCACGCCACAGGTGAGTGTCGCCATTGGTGGGCACGAGGGAGTGCTCGGGCAGATCGAGGTGGCACGGGGCCGGCGTCATGCCGAGATCCTCACCCCGGCCATCGAGTTCCTCTGCCGACAGACCGACGTGACGATCGCCGAGTTCGGTGCCATCGCCGTCGATGTGGGACCGGGTCTGTTCACCGGCATGCGAGTCGGGCTGGCTGCAGCGAAGGCGATGGCGCAGGCGTTGCGGATTCCGATGATCGGCATCAGCTCACTCGACCTGCTGGCCTTCCCGCTGCGCTACGCCGACCGCACCATCGCAGCGGTCATCGATGCCCGCAAGGGTGAGGTGTTCTACGCGTTCTACCGGCCGGTGCCGGGCGGTGTGCAGCGGGTGACCGAACCGGTGGTGGGGAAGGTCGACGATCTGGTGGCCGACCTGCTGGCGCGGGATCAGAACGCGATCTGTGTCGGCGACGGTGCGCTGCGGTACCGCGACGAGATCGAGGCGGGCAAGCGGTGCGAGTTCGCGGAGCAGTTCCTGTCGTTCCCGTCGGCTGCGCCGCTGGTGCAGTTGGCGCACGCCCGGGCACTTCGCGAGGACTGGGTGAACCCATGGGAGATCCAGCCGATGTACCTGCGGGCACCCGATGCGCAGATCAACTGGAGCACCCGGGAGTCCGCGCGATGAGCGTGCTGTCGAGGTTCCTCGGACGCCCAGACGAGGTGACCCTCACCATCGAGCCGTTGCGGCGGCGCCACCTGTCGGCGCTGATGCCCATCGAGGAGGCGTCGTATCCGAAGCCGTGGTCGTTGAACGTCTTCCACGGTGAGCTCGAGATGATGCGCCGCGGCGAGCGGACCTATCTCGCGGCGATGCTGGGACGGGAACTGGTGGGCTACGCCGGTCTCCTCTACTCGGACGAATCCGGCCATGTCACCAACATCGCAGTGGCGGCTCGCCACCAACGGCGGGGTGTGGGCGTCCGTCTGCTGGCCGAATTGGCGTGGGTGGCCCTCGAGCGCGGCTGTACCGGACTCACCCTCGAGGTGCGAGTGAGCAATACGCGTGCGCAGCGGTTGTACGAGCGGTTCGGCTTCGAATCGGCCGGCGTGCGGAAGCGCTACTACGAGAACACCGAGGACGCGATCGTCATGTGGCGTCGTGGCATTCGTGAACCCGAGTTCCGCGACCGTTTGCGGCACCTGTGCCCGGAGGCAGCGCGATGAACGTCGACGAGAACACACTGGTGCTCGGTATCGAGACGAGTTGCGACGAGACCGCTGCAGCGTTGGTGATGGGTGGATACGACGTCGTCAGTTCGGCCGTGAGCACCCAGGTCGACCTGCATGCCCAGTTCGGCGGGGTCGTTCCCGAGATCGCGGGTCGGGCGCACCTCGACCTGTTGAACCCGATGGTGGCGCAGGCGATGGTGGAGGCCGGCGTCGACCCGGGCCGTGTCGACGCCGTGGCATGCACGGTGGGGCCGGGGCTCGTGGGGGCACTGCTGGTGGGTGTGTCGGCAGCGAAGGCGTTGGCGCTCACGTGGGACGTGCCGTTCATCGGGGTGAACCACATGGAGGCCCACCTCTACGCGGCCTTCCTCGAGGACCCCACGTTGCAGTTTCCGTTGGTGGTGCTGCTCGTATCGGGTGGTCACACGATGCTCGTCGAGATGCAGGACCACGGCCGTTACCGGTTGTTGGGTCAGACGATCGACGATGCAGCGGGTGAGGCGTTCGACAAGGTGGCGCGGTTCCTCGGTCTCGGCTATCCCGGCGGTCCGGCGGTCGATCGCGAGGCCGTCCACGGTGATCCGGAGGCGATCGCGTTCCCGCGTGCGATGTTGAACGACGGCCTCGACTTCAGCTTCAGCGGACTGAAGACGTCGGTGATGAACCATGTGCGCAAGCACCCTGACGTGAGCACGGCCGACGTGGCGGCGTCGTTCCAAGCAGCGGTCGTCGACGTGCTGGTTGCCAAGGCGCGTCGCGCTGCCGAGCAGGTGGGGGCCCGAGGCCTGGTGCTCGGCGGGGGCGTGGCCGCGAACTCGCTGTTGCGCGAGCGGTTCCTCTCGGTGTGCACCGAGGCGGGCATTCACGGGTTCCTGCCGAGCCGGGCGATGTGCACCGACAACGCGGCGATGATCGCTGCGGCGGGGTGGCACCGACTGCGCAGCGATGGGCCGACGGCGCTCGACGCCGGGGCTTACCCGAACCTGCGACTGTCGTTCCTCCCGTGAGCCAGCGCATCGATGCGTTCGTCGTCGCTGCACCGGGGCTCGAGCCGCTGGTGCAGGCGGAACTGCTGAAGCTGGGTGTGCGGCCGGCCAACCCGACGCATGGCGGGGTGAACTGCACGCTCACGTGGCCGCAGTTGTGGGCGGTGCACCTGCGGTCGCGGGTGGCGACCCGTGTGCTGGTGAGGGTGGCGCGGTTCAAGGCCGACGGGTTCGACTCGCTGGCCACCGGGTTGCAACGCGTCGACTGGTCGGCGTGGTTGCCAGACGGCGGTGTGGAGGTGTCGGCGTCGGCCGATGGCACCTCGGCCCTGTTCCACACCGGGGCGATCGCCGAACGAGTCGCCGAGCAGCTCGGACGTGGCGTCGGCGAGCAGGCGGTGCTGGTCCGCGTGCAGCGCGATGTGGTGACGGTGAGCCTCGACGCGACCGGTCTCGCCCTCCACAAGCGCGGCTATCGCGGCGCGGCAGGCAAGGCGCCGATGCGCGAGACGCTGGCGGCGGCACTGGTGCTGGCGAGCGGGTGGGACCCGCGGTCGCCGTTGGTCGACCCGTTCTGCGGTTCGGGGACGGTGTTGATCGAGGCGGCGCTGATGGCCCGACGGATGGCGCCCGGCCGACATCGTTCGTTCCAGTTCATGGCCTGGCCCTCGTTCGACGACACAGGGTGGGCCCGGCTGTGCAAGGGCGCCGACGCCGATGTCATCGACCGGTGCCCGCCGCTGCTCGGCTCCGACCGCGATGCAGGGGCGATCGAAGCGGCGCGGGCCAACGCGGCGGCTGCGGGTGTCGGTGGTGATGTGACGCTGGACCGGCGATCGGTATCGGACCTGATGCTGCCGCCGCGGAGAGGTTGGGTGGTCACCAATCCGCCCTACGGCGCTCGAGTGGGTGGGCCGGACGTACGCGACCTCTACGACCGCACCGGTGCCGTGCTGCGAGACCGAGCGGTCGGATGGCACGTGGCGGTGATGGCATCGCGGGAGACGCCGGTAACGCGCCTTCACCTGCCACTCGTTCCCACTCTCGAAACCACCAACGGCGGCATTTCGGTCGCGGTCCACACCGGCTCCGTGCCGCCGAACCCTGTGCCGCCGAACCCTGTGCCGGCGGACGACGTGCCGACCTGACACGCGGCGCGTCGCCCGGCCCTGCCCTGCCCTGCCCGGCACCACCAGCGCCCCGCACTGCACGGCCCCACCCGGCCGGCACCGC
>CAZQPJ010000049.1:0-11919 GCA_964595105.1 uncultured Bifidobacterium sp. | reverse complement strand
AGCGACGTCGCCAAGACGGTGCAGGCCCCGATCTTCCACGTGAACGGTGACGACCCCGAGGCATGCGTGCGTGTCGCCGAGCTCGCTTTCGAGTACCGGCAGCGGTTCCACAAGGACGTCGTGATCGACATGGTCTGCTACCGCCGCCACGGCCACAACGAGGGCGACGATCCGAGTTACACCCAGCCGCTGATGTACAAGGCGATCGCCGAGCGTCGCAGCGTTCGCAAGCTCTACGTCGAGGCGTTGGTGAAGCGTGGCGAGCTGTCGGTGGACGAGGCCGAGAGCGCATTGGCCGACTTCCAGGCCAAGTTGCAGGCGGCGCTCGACGAGACCCGTGCCCATGCGCCCGAGCCGGTGAAGGCCGCCAAGCCGCCGAAGCCGATGGGTGTGCGTCCCCACGTGGAGACTGGTGTCGGGCGCGCAACGCTCGACACCATCTTCGATCACCTCACGGCCTATCCCGATGGGTTCAACCCGCACCCCAAGCTCGTCCGCCAGTTCGAGGTTCGGTCGAAGTTGTACCACGAGGGCGGTGAGGTCGAGTGGGCCACGGCGGAGGCACTGGCCCTCGGCTCGTTGGTCGCCGAGGGCACTCCGGTGCGCCTCGCCGGCGAGGACAGCAGGCGCGGCACGTTCAGCCAGCGCCACGCCGCGCTGGTCGACAACGAGAACGAGAAGGTCTGGATTCCGCTCACCACGCTGCCGGGTCGCCGAGCGCCGTTCTGGGTCTACGACAGCCTGCTGAGCGAATACGCCGCGCTCGGCTTCGAGTACGGCTATGCCCACGAGAACCACGAAGCGCTCGTGATGTGGGAGGCCCAGTTCGGCGATTTCGTGAACGGCGCCCAGATCATCATCGACCAGTACCTCGTGGCCGCGGAGGACAAGTGGGGCCAGATGAACGGCCTCGTGCTGCTGCTGCCGCACGGTTTCGAGGGTCAGGGCCCCGAGCACAGTTCGGCCCGCATCGAACGGTTCCTCACGCTGTGTGCGGAGGACAACATCCAGGTGTGCAACGCCACCACCGCTGCGCAGTACTTCCACCTGCTTCGCCGGCAGGTGCGACGCGATGTGCGCAAGCCACTGGTGCTGTTCACGCCGAAGGCGCCGTTGCGCATGAAGGAGAGCCGTTCGCGCGTCGACGATCTCGTGCACGGCTCGTTCCAGGAAGTGCTCGACGACCCCTCCGTGGCCGATCCGTCATCGGTGCAGCGGGTGGTGTTCTGCAGTGGCAAGGTGGCCTGGGACGCATTCGCCGAACGCGACAAGCGCAACGCCCCGGTGGCCGTGGTTCGCGTGGAGCAGCTCTACCCGTTCCCACTGGAGCAGATGCGCGCCGTGCTCGGCCGCTACCCCAATGCCCGTCAGGTGGTGTGGCTCCAGGAGGAGCCCGACAACATGGGCGCCTGGCACTTCGTGGAGGCACGTTTCTGGCGCATCAAGGACGACGGCTACGACCTGCGTTCGGTGTGCCGCATCGGCAGCGGCAGCCCGGCCACGGGCAGCAAGGCCGTGCACGACCAGGAACTCGCCGATCTCATGGACGAGACCTTCGAAGGGTTCTGAGCCGTCGTGCCGGGCTCACCAACCCAGCACGCGTTCGAGGTCGGCGATGGCCTGAGCGGCTGACAGCACCTTGATGGTGGTCATGCCCATCGCTGCGGCCGGCTTGAGGTTGATGCCGAGATCATCGAGGAACACGCACTGAGCGGGTTGGACGCGGAGCAATTCGCACGCGATCTCGTAGAACCGAGGCTCGGGCTTGCGGACACCGACCTTGCTGCTCTCCACCACGGCATCGAACCGACTCATGATCGGTGCGATGAGGGCGGCACGCTCGGGCGAGTGGTGATCGGTCGCGACGTTGTTGGTGAGGCAGGCCGTCGAATAGCCGGCGGCCTTCACCCGGTCGAGCAGGTCGACCATCTCCGGGCGCACGTCTCCCGACAACAGTGCCAGCACGTGGCTGCCCGGAACTCGGTGACCGAGCGCCTCGCTGTCGGCGGCGAACGCCTCGTCGAACTCGACCGGTGACACCTCATTGCGCTCGAGACGTGCCCATGCGTTGTGGTGCGGGTTGGTGGCGTTCACCGAGCGGATGAAGTCGGTCGGGAGGCCGACCTCGGCTTCGTACCGGTTGAACGCCTCGAACGGGCTGCTGAGGATGACGCCGCCGAAGTCCCACAGGACTGCAGTGAGGGCCTGAGGTTCGGGCATCGACGCATCGTAGGCTGCTCGGGCTATGCCGCATCATGTTGTCGTCGACGGATCGAACCTTGCCACTGAGGGCCGTGAACGCCCCAGCCTCCGGCAACTCAACGACGCAGTGATGGCGTACATGGAGGAGAACCCCGAGGCATTGATCACGGTGGTGGTCGACGCGACGTTCGGGCACCGCATCGACCCCAAGGAGGTCGCCGAGTTCGACGAGGCGATCAACAACAACGAGTTGGTGGCACCGCCGGCCGGCGCCATCGGTCGCGGCGACGCCTTCGTGCTGAGCATCGCCAACAAGGTGAACGCGGTGATTCTCACGAACGACAGCTACCAGGAGTTCCACGCCGACTACCCGTGGCTGTTCGACGAGGGGCGTCTCGTGGGCGGCAAGCCGGTGCCGCACATCGGCTGGGTGTTCGTGAAGCGCCTGCCGGTTCGTGGGCCCATCAGCCGCAAGGTGACCGCCCAGGCGAAGAAGAAGCCGGGACGCGGAGCCGTCGGTTCCTCGAGCGCGGCGCAGACGACCGTGTCGGCGAACCAGCCGATGCCGGTCCCCACCGCACCGCCGCCCGGCCCGGCCGTCGCGTCGAAGCGCGCAGCGAAGCCCGCAGCGAAGCCCGCAGCGCCCACGTCGGCAGCGGAGGCGCCCGTTACTCCCACCACCGCGCCGGTCGCGGCGCCGGCCCCCTCGTCGCAGAAGGACCTCACGGTGAACGACCTCGTGTCGTTCATCACCTTCGTCGAACACCACGCCGTGGGCTCGCGCGTCAGCGCCGTGGTGCACCACTACTCGTCGCACGGCGCGTACGTGCAGATTGGCGACGTGATGGGATATGTGCCGCTTCGGTTGATGGCTGATCCGGCGCCGCGGAGCGCCCGTGAATTCATGAAGGTGGGCGACTCGGTGGAACTCGTCGTGGAGGGTTACTTCGCCGAGAAGCGGAGCATCGACCTGGCGACGCCGGCGATGAGCACGGTGCCGCCGGCCGAGGAGAAGCAGGGCCCCGTGCGTCGGTCGACCAAGAAGGCCCCCGTGCCGGTCAAGTCGGATGCACCGACGCCGGTCGACGCTCCGACGCCGAAGGTGACGCGGAAGAAGGCGGCGGTCGTGGTGGCGCCGGAGTCGGCGTCAGGCGTGACGGCGGCGTCGAAGCCTGCTGCGGCTCCGCGGAAGTCGGCACCGCGCAAGGCCGCCGTGGCACCCGTCGCTGCACCGGACGAGCCAGTGCCCGCCAAGAAGGTCGCCACCGCCACGGCGGTTGCCCGGAAGGCGCAGGAGAAGAAGGCGCCGGAGAAGAAGGCACCGGTGAAGAAGGCGCCGGTGAAGAGGGCTGCCGCCTCGACTGATCCCGTTGCTTCGCCGGCGCCGAAGCCGAGGAAGTCCGCTGCCACGCCTGCTCCCGTGCTCGACACTCCTCCCGCCGCCCCGAAGCGGCGTGGGCGTTCGGCTTCCTGATTCGATACGGTCGGTTCCGTGCGCATCGCCACCTGGAACGTCAACTCACTGAAGGCCAGGCTGCCGCGTGTCGAGGAGTGGCTCGCCGATGTGGAGCCCGACGTGCTCTGCATGCAGGAGACGAAACTCGCCGACGACGCATTCCCTGCTCTCACCTTTGCGGCGCTCGGCTACGAGAGCGCTCACCACGGCCAGGGGCAGTGGAACGGGGTTGCCATCCTGTCGAAGGTCGGTCTCGCCGATGTGGTGCCGAACTTCGCCGACGGTGGTCCACCCGACCCCGAGGCGCGCATCATCACGGCCAACTGTGGTGGGGTGCTGGTGAGCAGCGTGTACGTGCCGAACGGTCGGTCGCTCGACCACGACCACTACCAGTACAAGTTGCGCTGGATGGCCCAACTGAAACAGCACGTGGCCGCGCTGGCCACGCCCGACCAGCAGGTGGTGGTGACGGGTGACTTCAACATCGCCCCCACCGATCTCGATGTGTACGACCCGGTGAAGTTCGTCGGTGCAACCCATGTCAGCGAGCCGGAGCGCCAGGCGTTGGCATCGCTGTGCGACTGGGGCCTCGTCGATCTCTTCCGGGAGCATCACCCCGAAGGTCGTCTCTACAGTTGGTGGGACTATCGCTCGGGTGACTTCCACATGGGCCGCGGTCTACGCATCGACCTCGTGTTGGGAACGCGTGCTGTCGCCGAGCGCTGCACGTTCAGCGTGGTCGACCGCAATGCGCGCAAGGGGCAGTCGCCATCCGACCACGCCCCCGTGTTGGTGGATCTCGCATGATTCCCGAGGGCCATCAGGCCCGGCTCACGGGTGATGCCCGGCTCGAACTGGCGGCTCTCTGTCGTCGGGTGATCGACGAGCTCGCGTCATCGACCGCCGACTCGGCGGCGTTCGCCGCAGCGGGCGAACTGTTGCGCGACGCCGTGGAGGTGCTCGGTGCCGCGACGCACGGCCGTCCCTACGCCGACGCCGAGGCCTCGATGGCGGGCTATCAGCAACACCTGTTCATCGACCACAGCCCGTTCTCCGGTTGGCTCAACCCGCTCGCCCCGCCGATGACGCTCACGTCCGACGGCACCGAGGTGCTCGGCACTGTCACCTTCGGCGCCGCCTACGAGGGCCCTCCCGGGCATGTGCACGGCGGTTACGTGGCTGCGGCGTTCGACGAGGTGTTGGGGTTCGCTCAGGGACTGTCGGGCAAGCCGGGCATGACGGCGCACCTCGGCATCGACTACAAGTCGCCGACGCCGCTCTACCAACCCTTGAGGTTCACCGGCGACATCGAGCGCATCGACGGCCGGAAGATCTTCACCCGTGGCGAACTGCGAGTGGAGGCAGACGGTCGGTTGTGTGCCACTGCGACCGGCCTGTTCGTGTCGATGAAGACCGACACGTTCGAACGGCTGATGAAGGTTCGCAACGGCTGATCACGCCGGTACGGGCAGGGGGCGCAGTCGCTTCGCGGCCTCGGGGGTGATGCCGAGCCGAGCCGCCAGTTCCACATGGTCGGCAGGAGGGTCGGCCAGCAGCGAGCGCAGCACTCGGTCGGGGCACACGGCAGCGTCGGGCTGACCGGCCGCCGCAGCGATGCCGGCTCGCCATCGACGCAGTGCCAGCAGCGGGTCGACGGGCGAAGGTGGCCGCACCGGAGGTGGGGTGATGGGGGATCGATCGATGGTGGCGTCGACGGTGGCGAGCCAGCGACTCGGTGAGGTGCCTCGGCCCCCACGGGATGCCGCCCGGGTGAGGTGGAGGTGGGTGCCGGCGCGGGTGAGTGCCACGTACAGCAGCCGCGCCTCCTCATGGAGTTGCCGCTGGGAGCTGGCCGACGAATGCGGCACGAGACCCTCCTCGACGCCGGTGACCACGACACCCCACCACTCGCGTCCCTTCGCGGCGTGGAAGGTGAGCAGCGACACGGTGTCACCGGCCTCGTCGCGATCGAGGTGGTCGAACGGGGTGTGCGCCTCCAGCCACGCACGGAACCCACCCGTTTCACCCGATGACAGGAATCGGTCGGCCTCGTGTGCAACGCGCTGGGCGTCGGGGTCGCCCCCGATGATGGCGTCGTCGACCCATGCGGCCAACTGTTCGCGGTTGGTGCACCGGGTGGCAGCCTGCACCGCGGCATCGAGCGGCGACCGACCTGCACTTCGTTCGGTGACGATGCCGTGGCGCGTGAGCGCCTGCTGGAGGAGCGTCAACTGGTCGTTGGTGCGGGCCAGCACGGCGAGGTGCCTTCCCGACACCTGATGCAGGAGCCCGCGCAGGTGGAGCGCCACCGCTTCGGCCTCGGCGTGCTCGTCGGCATGGTCGGACACCGTCACCTGCCTGGCGTCGTCGAGATGGCTGCGCGTGAGGTCGTGCTGACCGCTGGCACCCAGGGCAGCAGCGGCTGCGCCGACCACCTGCGGCGAGCAGCGGTAGTTGGTGGCGAGCTCCACCACCGTGACGCCGGGGAACGCGCGCTCGACCTCCGACAGCGTGGTGTGGTCGGCGCCATTCCATCCGTAGATGGCCTGTCGCGGATCGCCCACCAGACACAGGTCGGGCCGACCGTTGCGAAGTGCCTCGAGCACCGCCAATTGGAGCGGGTTCATGTCCTGCGCCTCGTCGACGAAGAAGTGCCGGTAGCGCCAACGGATGGCCTCGGCCCACGCTCGGTCGGTGCCGAGGGCGTGCAACAGCCCAGTGAGCAGGTCGTCGAAGTCGACCACGCCTCGCCGCTTCTTGAGGGCCGTGTAGGCCTCCATGAGTTCGACGTACCTGCTGGCAGGAATGGAACTGCGCCGGCGTTCGGCGCGGCACGCAGCCTCGAACCGGGAGGGTTCGACCATGCGTGCTCGGGCCCAGTCGATGTCGGCGAGGGCAGCGAACGGCTCTGCCCGAAGTTTCAGCTGGGTGAGGCACTCGCGCATCAACCGAACCCTGTCGTCGGCCACCTGTGGGGCGGGTAACTGCTTCGCGAGCGCTCGGTCGCGCAGCAGGCGCAGGGCGACACTGTGGAACGTGCCGGCGTCGATCGGCTCGCGCAGGTCGAGAAGGCGCAACCGGCGTTTCATCTCGCTCGCGGCATCGCGGGTGAACGTGAGCGCCAGCACGTGGCGGGCGTCGGCGGTGCCCTCGAACACCCGGAAGGCGATGCGTGTGGTGAGGACCCGGGTCTTCCCCGAACCGGCCGAGGCCACGACGGCGAGCGGCGCGGCCGTGGTGGTGACGGCCTCGCGCTGTTGGGCGTCGAGGCCCCGCAACAGCTGATCGGTGCTCACCCCACCAACCCTAGAGGGTGGGTGTGGCGGGGTGCTCCCGGGCTGCTCGATCGTGGGCGGTACAGTCGGCGTCATGGGCTACCCGACGCGCAGTCTCAACGCCAACGAGTCGATCGCGCTCGACATGCACCCGCACTGGTGGTATTTCGTCGAGCCGGCGGTGACCTTGTTCGCCGTCATTGTCGGCGCCGTACTGGTGAAGGTGAACTTCGGCACCGATGGAACCTTCGACCGGCTGCTCCGTTTCGCCGCCGTCGCGGCACTCGTGGTGTCGGCGGTGTGGTTGCTGAGCCGCTACCTGAAGTGGATCTCCACCCATTTCGTCATCACGTCGCAGCGACTCATCTTCCGGCAGGGGATCATCGCCAAGTCGGGCATCGAGATTCCCCTCGAGCGTGTCAACAACGTGAACTTCAGTCAGAGCATCCTCGAACGCCTGCTCGGCGCCGGTGACCTCCTCATCGAGTCGGGCGGAGAGGACGGGCAGCAGCGGTTCACCGACATCCGTCGCCCCGAGGAGGTGCAGAATCTCATTCACGACCAGATGGAGGCGGTGGCGCGACGTCGGGCGGGATACGGCGCGGCCCCGGTGACCACCAACATCGCCGACCAGTTGGAGCGGCTCGAAGGTCTGCTCCATCGTGGCTCCATCACTCAGGCCGAGTTCGACGCCGAGAAGCGCCGACTGCTCGGCTGAGTCGGCGTTGGCGTTCTAGGGCCGGCCTGCACGGGCGGCCGGAGCGCTGCAGACCTCGATGCGCCCGGTGCGGCGTGCGCTGGCGATCGAGGGGAGCGAACTCTCCGCCGTGAGCATGAACAGGGTCGTGCCATCGGGGCCGCCGAGCATGCACGCGTAACAGGGTTGCGAGGTGGCCACCTCTGCCAGGATCTCTCCACCGGGTGCCACACGAAGGCAGCGCGACGACGACGCATCGGCCACCCAGATGGCGCCATCGGCGTCGAGACAGATTCCATCGGGGGCTGTTCCCGGGAGTTCGGCCCACACCCGCTGCCGAGTCAGCGTGCCGTCGACGGTGATGTCGAATGCCGTGAGCCGTCGACCGAGGGTCTCTGCCACCACCAGCGTCGCCCCATCGGGCGTGATGACCATGCCGTTCGGGAACCGCAGGCCGGTGGCCACGGTGTGCACCGTGCCGTGCTGGTCGATCATCGCGAGCGCGGCACCTTCGTATTCGGCGAGCGCCGCGGCGAACCGGCCGCCTGTGATGGCCGCGTCGAGGTCGAACCCGAAGTTCCCCACGTAGGCGCGGCCGAGGCCGTCGACGGTCATGTCGTTGCAGTGGAAGGTGGCCACCGTGCCGAGGTCGGCGTGGACCACGAGGTCGTCGCCGTCGAAGCGGAGCACGCGGCGGTTGTGCATCGACACGATGAGCATCGAACCGTCGGGCATCCAGCCCAGACCGCTGGGCTGGTCGTCGAGGACGAGCCGGGTGTCGATCAGGCCCGCACGATCGACGGTCTTCACCGCGTGGTCGTAGAAGTCGCTGAACCACAGTCGATCGTGGTGCCAGCGCGGCCCTTCGCCGAAGTGGATTCCCTCCGCCAACACCGAACTGTTCATGCCGTCACCCTCGCCCCGTCGACTGCCGCCACGGCCCAGCCGACGTCGAGTGCTCCCGGTCGGGTGAGCGCCACGACGCAGCCGCCGAAGCCGCCGCCCGTCATGCGCGCACCGTACACCCCTGGCATGGCACACAGTTCCTCGACGGCGCCGTCCATGAGCGGGGTCGACGTGTGGTACTGGTCGGCGAGGCTGCGGTGCGATGCCACCATCAGGTGACCGGCACGGGCGAGGTCGCGTTCGCCCAGCGCCTCGGCGAACTGCCGGACTCGGTCGTTCTCCGACGTGACATGGCGGGCGCGCAGACGCACGGTGGGGTCGTCGATGGCGTCGCACGCGTCGACGGTGGCGGAGCGCAACGGGCCGATGACGGCCTCCGCCGCGGCGCACTGCGCCACGCGCTCTGCGTAGGGGCTTCCCACGAGGGTTCGGTGGGCGACGTAGAGCACCACCACCTCGAGATCGTCGGGCAGCAGCACGGGCGTCACTGCGAGGTCGCCGCAGTCGATGAGGAGAGCGTGGCCCTTCACGCCGGAGCAGATCGTGAGTTGGTCCATGATGCCGCTCGGCACTCCTGACGCCCGGTTCTCGGCACGCTGGCACATCAGGGCGACCTCGGTGGGTGTGCCCTCGACGCCGAGCGCGAGCGCCACCGCCACTTCGAGCGCCGCCGAACTGGAGAGGCCCGCGCCGATGGGGATGTCGGTGCGCACGGTGCCGCTGATGCCCACGGAGGGTTCGGCCTCGGCCACCACTCCGGCGACGTATCGACCCCATGAGGGTTCAACGATGTGCGGCTCGGCGATCGACAGAGGGAGATCGACGGGATCGGCTTCGTCGGCAGAGGTGAGCCGTACCCGGTGGCCGTGACGGTCGGCTTCGATCACCGTCGCGCGATCGATGGCCATCGGAAACACGAGACCACCCGTGTAGTCGGTGTGGTCGCCGATGAGGTTCACTCGACCCGGCGCGGTGGCTCTGACCCGCGTCATCGTCGCCGTCAGTGGAGGTGCAGCGCTGCGGCGAACCGCTCGACCGAGTCGAGGTCGAAGGGTGCGCGCAGGGCGATGTTCACCTGATCGGCGCCGGCCTCGACGTACTGGCCGATGCGGTCGATGATCTCCTCGTCGCTGCCGGTGAGCACGCCCGGCTTCACGTACTGGGCCAGCGCACCGAACTGGTGGACGAGGCTCTCCTCGCTGAACGCGAGGCCGACGTTGATGGCGCGGGCGATGTCGGCCGGGTCGCGTCCGACATCGGCACAGTGCTGGTCGAGCACCTGGTTCTTGTGGCCGAAGGTGGCCGGGTCGATGAACGGCACGTTCCATCCATCAGCGTGGCGGGCGGCGATGCGCAGGGTCCGCTTCTCGCCGCCGCCGCCGATCCAGATCGGTAGTTTCGCCTGCACCGGACGCGGCTCGTTGCGTGCCTCGTTGAGCTGGAAGTACTGACCCTCGAACGAGGTGACGTCGTCGTGCAACAGGCCGCGGAGGCACTGGATGCCCTCCTCGACCTGGTCCATGCGCACCTTCACCTCGGGGAACGGAATGCCGTATGCGTCGTACTCCACCTTCGCCCACCCGGCGCCGATTCCCATGTCGGCACGCCCGCCGCTCAACTGGTCGATGGCGGTGATGGCCTTGGCCAGCACCGCCGGGTGTCGGTACCCGATGCTGTAGACGAGTGAGCCCACCCGGACCTTCGACGTGCTGCAGGCGAGGGCTGCGTGCATCGCCACCGCCTCGAGGCAGGCGGCATCGTCGGGCTTGCCGGTTGCGCCGTAGAAGTGATCCCACACGCTGATCCAGCCGAAGCCGAGATCCTCGATGCGGCGCCACACGCTGCGCAGTTCATCGGCGGTGGTGTGTTGCAGACCTACATGGACTCCGAAGACCGTCATGGCCGGAGACGGTAGTCTGCCCGGATGCCCCGCGCCCTCGTCAGCACCGGTATGGAGATCGAGTACGACACCATCGGCTCGCCCACCGACCCCACCTTGCTCCTCATCATGGGTTTCACCGCCCAACTCACGGCATGGGACGAGCGGTTCTGCCGCATCTTCGCCGATGCTGGCTTCCACGTGGTGCGGTTCGACAACCGCGACTGCGGTCTCAGTACGAAGCTCGACGGTCAGGTGGCCGACATCGGTGCGGTGATGGCAGCGGTGTTCGCTGATCAGCCAGCTCCGCCCGTGCCCTACACGCTCTCCGACATGGCGGCTGATGCGATGGGTCTTCTCGACCATCTGGGTATCGAGAAGGCGCACGTGATGGGTGCCTCGATGGGTGGCATGATCGCTCAGCACGTGGCCATCGAGCACCCGCACCGCGTGCTGAGCCTCGTGTCGGTGATGAGCCAACCAGGCGAGCCGGAGGTGGGCCAGCCGGCGCCGGAGGCAGCGGAGGCGTTGTTGGCCCCGCCGCCCACCGATCGGCAGGCCTACATCGACAGCGCCCCGCGCTGGATGCTGTGGCAGTCGAAGAAGTATCGCGACGAGGCGAAGGTGAAGGAGAACGCCGCACGCGACTTCGATCGGTCGTTCTACCCCGAAGGCTCCACCCGGCAACTCGCTGCCATCTACGCCAGCGGTCGGCGCACCCAGATGCTGCAGCAACTCGATGTGCCCACGCTGGTGGTGCACGGACTCGACGACACGCTCATCACCCCCAGCGGTGGCGAGCGCACCGCCGAACTCGTGCCCGGTGCCCACTTGATGATGGTGTCCGACATGGGGCACGACATGCCGGAGCCGCTCTGGCCGCTCCTCACCGGGGCCATCATCGGTCACCTCCGCAGCGTCGGGTGACGCTGCTGTCACGGCCGTCCACTAAAACGGACGTCATGGCTGGACCGCTCACTGGGTATCGCATCATCGAGATCGCCGGCATCGGGCCCGGCCCGTTCGCGGCGATGCTGCTCGCCGACATGGGGGCCGAGGTCATCCGGGTCGAGCGTGCGCAGAGTGTGCGCGGGCCAGCGCCCGACACGCCGCACTTCGACGTGATGCTGCGTGGGCGCCGCAACGTGGCGCTCGACCTCAAGCACCCCGACGGGGTGGCGACGCTGCTCGACCTGGTGGAGCAGGCCGATGCGCTCATCGAGGGGTTCCGGCCGGGTGTGATGGAGCGTCTCGGCATCGGGCCCGACGTGTGCCTCGCCCGCAACCCGAAGCTCGTGTTCGGCCGCATGACGGGCTGGGGGCAGGAGGGTCCGTACGCACAGGCTGCCGGGCACGACATCAACTACATCTCCCTCGCCGGTGCCCTCGCTCACTTCGCCCGAGCCGGTGAGGCGCCGGTACCGCCGCTCAACATGGTCGGCGATTTCGGCGGCGGCGGCATGTTCCTCGCCTATGGCGTGGTATGCGCGTTGCTGGAGGCGCA
>CAZQPJ010000048.1:0-12038 GCA_964595105.1 uncultured Bifidobacterium sp. | reverse complement strand
CGTAGTTGGCCTGGCCGAAGTTGCCGAACACGCCGGCTGCCGAGGAGGTGCTGATGATGCGGCCGTAGCCCTGCTCGCGCATCACCACCCACGCCGGCTGGGTGACGTGGAAGGCACCCTTCAGGTGCACGTCGATGACCGGCCCGAGGAGATCGGTGTCGCTGTCGCTGAAGGTCATGTTGTGGAACGACTTGTCGCGCAGGATGCCGGCGTTGTTGATGACCACGTCGACCTTGCCGTAGGCGTCGAGCGCTGTCTGCACGATGGCCCGACCACCCTCGGGCGTGGCCACCGAGTTGGTGTCGGCCACGGCCTCGCCACCGGCGGCCTTGATCTCGTCGACCACGCGCTCGGCTGCGCCCTTGTCGCTGCCGCTGCCGTCGCCCGCGCCGCCGAGGTCGTTGATCACCACCAGCGCTCCACGTGCCGCCATCAGCAGCGCGTGCTGCCGACCCAGGCCACCGCCTGCGCCCGTGATGATGACCACCTTGCCGTCGTAACCGAGTTTGTCTGCGCTCATGGGCGCCGACGCTAACCCTGCGGCGCGACGGGAGTGAAACCGTGTCAGATGGCGGACAGCCGCTCGACGGCCTCGGCCTTGAGGCGCTTGTAGTCGAGTTTGCCGTTCGCTGCACGCCCCATGGAGTCGATCGGCAGCACCCGCTTGGGCGCCTTGTAGTGCGCCAGGCGCTCCTTC
This sequence comes from uncultured Bifidobacterium sp., assembly GCA_964595105.1. GTDB lineage: Bacteria > Actinomycetota > Acidimicrobiia > Acidimicrobiales > Ilumatobacteraceae > UBA668. Next base: position 11,341 of record CAZQPJ010000048.1, on the reverse strand, counting down.
ACGTGCGCCACCAGCGCGGCCTCGTCGAGTGCGGCACCGGGCTGCAGTTCCACCAGTGCGGTGATGGCTTCGCCGAAGCGTTCGTCGGGCACGCCCACCACGGCGGCATCGAGCACCGTTTCGTGCAGCTTCAGGGCCTCCTCGACCTCCTCGGGGTAGACCTTCTCGCCGCCCGTGTTGATGCACTGGCTGCCACGGCCGTAGAGCCGCAGGGTTCCATCGGCCTCCACTTCGGCCCAGTCGCCGGGGATGCTCCAGCGCACGCCGTCGTGCAGCACGAAGGTTGCGGCCGACTTGGCCTCGTCCTTGTAGTAGCCCACCGGGGTTCGGCCGCGCAGCGCCACCCGGCCACGTTCGCCGCTGCCCGGCTGCACCTCGCGGCCGTCCTCGGTGAGCACGCGGGTGTTCGGGCCGAGCGAGAACTTCGCGGTGGATGCGGCGCTGTCGGCCGTGGTGGTGTTGGTCGCCATGCCCACCGCCTCGCTGCTGCCGAGGCTGTCGATCATGATGAAGCGATTGTTGTGACGAAGGAGACCCGCCTTGGTCTCGGCGGCCCAGATGACACCACTGCTGATGATGACGCGAAGCGAGGAGATGTCCCATCGGTCGGGCTCGGCGTCGAGCGCGCGGAGAATGGGCTTCGCGAACGCGTCGCCGACGATGCTGATGCTGTTGATGCGGTCTCGTTCGATGGTGTCGAGCAGTTCCACCGGGTCGAAGTGGCGTCCGTCGAGCGTGGCCACCGAGCCTGCGAGCACGAGGTTCCACATGGCGTTGAACGCGCCGGTGCCGTGCATGAGGGGAGCGGCCGGGAGGTTGCGCGGACCCGGCTTGGAAATCCGCTCGTCGAACGCCTCCCACCCGGGTACCGACGGCAACGGGTTCTTCGACGGTGCGTCGAGGCTGCCGACGATGTCGTCCTGACGCCACATCACACCCTTGGGCATGCCGGTTGTGCCGCCGGTGTAGAGGATGTAGAGGTCGTCGGGGCTGCGACCCCAGGGCGCCACCGTGCGGCCGGTGGCGCTGGCGGCCGCCGTCTCGTAGGGCATCGCCCAGTCGGGGCACGCGCCGCTGCCGTCGTCGACCCAGATCCAGAGGCGGATCGCGGGAATCTCGTGGCGGAGTTGTTCGCACCGCTCGGTGAAGGTTCCGTGGAACACCACCGCCACGGCGTCGGCGTTGGTCCACAGGTACACGAGTTCGTCGTGGCTGTAGCGGTAGTTGGTGTTCACCGGCACCAGACCGGCCTTGAACATGCCGAACATGCTCTCGAGGTACTCGGGGCAGTTGAACAGGTAGTGCGCCACCTTGTCCTGGTGCTGCGCCCCGGCAGCCAGCAGTGCCGCGGCGATGCCATCGGCCCGGCGGTCGAACTCGGCCCAAGAGGTGGTGCGGTCGCCCTGCAGTTGGGCGATGGCATCGGGGAAGCGGTCGGCGTTGTGCTCCCAGATCTCGGCGAGGTTCCAGCCTGCGGTGGTCATGGCCGCCGACGCTACTCCGCGGTCCCCAGCCGACCACTATGGTCGGCGCATGGATTTCCAGTTGCCCGCCGACGACGATCCGCGCCGTCTCGCCGTGCGCGAGTGGCTCGCCGCGCACCCGCGCCCCACCGGTCGGCAACTCGCCGAAGCGGGGTTCGTGGCCCCGCACTGGCCCGCCCCGTGGGGCCTTGCCGCCGACCCCATCCACCAGCTCATCATCGACGACGAACTCGGTCGGGCCAAGGTGCGGCGCCCCGTCAACCCGATCGGCATCGGCTGGGCCGGCCCCACCATCCTGTTCGCTGGCACGCAGGAGCAGAAGGACCGTTATCTCTGGCCGCTCCTGTCGGGCGAGGAGTTCTGGTGCCAGTTGTTCAGCGAGCCGGGCAGCGGCAGCGACCTCGCCAACCTCGGCACCCGTGCGGTGCGTGACGGCGACGAGTTCGTGGTGAACGGGCAGAAGATCTGGACCAGCGGTGCCCAGCACGCGAAGTTCGGCATCCTCATCGCTCGCACCGACCCCGATGTGGCCAAGCACAAGGGAGTGTCGTACTTCGTCTGCCCCATGGACGCGCCCGGCATCGAGATCCGGCCCATCACCGAGATGACCGGCGGGCACACGTTCAACGAGGTGTTCTTCACCGACGTGCGCATCCCCGCCGAGAACCTGGTGGGCGACCTCAACGACGGGTGGCGACTCGCCAAGGTGACGCTCGGCAACGAGCGCGTCAGCCTCAGTTCCGGTGGCGTGCTGTGGGGCAACGGGCCCACCGCGATGGAACTCATCGAGAGCCTGCGCGACCTCGGGCCCGTCACCGACGTGCACCTGCGTCAACGGGTGGCCGACGTCTACATCGAGCACAAACTGCTCGATCTCATCCGCCTTCGCACCCTGTCGGCGGCGTTGAAGGGCCAGATGCCCGGGCCAGAGGCCAGCATCCGCAAGCTGCTGGCCGACGAGCACGGTCAGCACGTGATGCTGCTGGCCCGCGACCTCATCGGCGCCGACGCCATGCTCACCAGCACCGATGGCGGCGCGTTCGTGCCCGGCACCGACACCAAGGGGTTGGGTCCCGAGAAGCCGGCCGGCGGGTTGCACCACCCGGGGTGGTACGACGGGTTCATGTTCAGCCAGGCGCTCACCATCGGCGGCGGCACGTTCGCCGTGCAGCGCAACATCATCGCCGAACGAGTGCTCGGTCTGCCCCACGACGTCGATGTCACCCAGGGCATGTCGTGGGCCGAGATCCAGCGCGTGGGGGCACGCGGCTGATGCACGCCGTGCTGGCTGCCGCCGACGCTGCCGCGGCGGTGGCCGCGCAGTACGCCGACGAGTCGGAAGCCCGGCGAGAGCTCGCACCGGCGGTGGTCGACGCGCTGCGGACTGCCGGGGTGTTGCGGATGTGCGTGCCCGTCGCGTACGGCGGCCCGGAGGTCGACCCACCCACCATGCTGGCTGTCATCGAGCGCATCGCACGCGCCGATGGTGCTGCGGGATGGTGCACCATGATCGCCAGCACCACCTCGTTGCTGAGTCACTACGTTCACCCCGACGAGGCCCGGCACATCTGGGGCCCGGCCCACAACATCACCGGTGGCGTCTTCGCTCGACTGGGCACGGCAGAGCGGGTCGAGGGTGGCTATCGGGTCAGCGGCAGGTGGGCATGGGGCAGCGGTACCCGGCACTGCGACTTCATCACCGGCGGCGCCACCGGCGACGGGTTCAGCGGTTCGATGTGGTTCACGCCCGATCAGGTGCAGTTCCACGACACCTGGCACACATCGGGCCTTCGCGGCACGGGTTCGGGCGACTTCAGCGTCACCGATGCGTTCGTCCCCGACCACCGCGCCACCCAGCCGCACCTCACCGGGCCACGGGTGCAGTCGGCGCTCGGCCGCTTCCCCGACATGACGCTGCTGGCCGTCGGTGTTGCCGCGGCCGGCCTCGGCATCGGCCGGCATGCGCTCGACGCCATCGTCGATCTCGGCGTCCAGAAGAAGCCGCAGTTCAGTTCGCGCACCATCAGCCAGTCGGGCGTCGCCCAGGCGGAGCTCGCCAGGGCGGAGGCCGCATTGCGAGCGGCGCGGGCGTTCCTCCTCGACGAGGTGTCGCAGGCATGGGACACACTGTGCTCGGGGGACTGCATCGACGTCGCCGCCCGGGCGCGCATGCGCTTGGCTGGCGCACACGCTGCGGAGTCCGCCGTACGCGCCACCGAGACCGCCTACTCGTTGGGTGGCGGCACGGCCGTGTACGAAGCCAGCCCGCTCCAGCGGTGCCTGCGTGACGCCCACGTGGTGACCCAGCACATCATGGTGGCGCCGCGGCTGTACGAGACGCTGGGCAAGGTGCACTTCGGTCTCGACATCGATGCCTCGATGATCTGAGCCAACGGCCTCACGGGTGATGCCCCGGGTCGAGGTGACGGGCGGAGTCAGTGGTGGCCGGCGTGACGGAACTCGTGACGAATCCGGCCGCCCTGACGCGACAGCCAGACGGCAACCACCACGATCAGCATGCCCGACACGAGGATGAGGAGCGGCGCCCGACCCTCGCCTGGAAAGAAGTGCGAGATCGCCCACGGCACGTTCACGAGCAACCCGAGCGAGCCGAACAACGACATCAGCACGCGCTCGGGCATCGTGCCGAGCACGATCAGTGCGGCGGCCGTGCAGAGGCCGAAGACGGTGGCGAAGGCCACCGACTGAGCGCCCGTCACCGCAGCACCTCCGACGATGGCTGCGCCACCGAACAGTCGGGCGACCAGTGGTGTGATCACCACCCGGGTGTCGGCGAGGGCCACCAGCGCAACGCCCGCGGCCCACACGACGAGCCCAGTGGCGATGCCGCCGTGGCTTGCGAAGTGCGACACCGTCATCGGCACCGACTGAGCCAGACCGACACCGCCCACCACGGTGAGTACCACTCGATCCGTGACGGTCAGCGACGTACCGGCGGTGCCCGCCAAGGCCATCACTGCAACGGCGCTCAGCACGAGGAGCAGCGACCCGGGGCTGCGCCAGTCGGAGGCGACGAAGCCAGCGCCGATCAGCAGGGCGGCGGCGCCAACGCCGGAGGTGATGGGCGGCAGCGTGCCCACGTGGGTCACGCCGACGGCGAGGAGCGCCGCGCCCACAGCCCACGCCGCCACACCCGTGGGGCCATTGCCGGCAGCGAGGTGCACGGCGAGGCCTGCGGCGAGCGGCACCGCCGCGAGGGTGGTGAGTTGCTGCAGCGGTTGCACGGTGAACCTCCACAGCAGGGCGCTGTGCAAGCACACGGTCGCCACGCACGCCAGGGCGGTGACACCGGGGGCCGTGGCGTCGAACACGTCGACTGCCGTCACGCCGGCCGCCACCGCTCCGGCCGCCGTCGCGCCCAGCCACACGAACGACCTGAGGCGTTCGAATGCTGCGTCACCTGCCGGCACCATGAATCCTGAGACGGTCAGCAGCAGAGCGCCGCCGACGGCGATGCCGAGCCGAAGGCCCGTGGCCATGTCGGGCCAGTACTTGGCGATGAGTGCCACGAGGCCGACGACGCCGAGGATCGAGCCGAGGTAACCCAGGGCCTCCGCGACCAGCGGAATACGCCTCGGCTTCGCGGCATGGTGCGGTCCGGCAGTCGTGGCCATCGCAGCCGCCTCGAACGCGGTGATCGCCTCGGCCTGGCGCGCATCGATGAGGCCTGCGGCCTGCCACTGTTCGAGCGACGCGGCGAGTCGTGGGTTGTGGCGCGGGTCGGCGTCTCCGGCGGCCGATGACGCTGCCTCGGCGCCCGTAGGTGCCGACCACCGAGTCCGCGCTGGTGAATGTTGTCGCTGGCCCACCGCCCACGCGATGGCGGCGATGATCACGATGAGCACGAGGCCGATGGGGCCGATCATGGAGTCCTCCTCAGGGGGTGGATGATCCCGGTTCCACCGTGCCACACAACGGCGCCGTGGGCCAGAGACCTTCGGCCCCATCGAGCGAGTACGGTTCGGCCGATGCGTGCCTTCACCACCGAACGCACCGGCGACGTCGTCGTGGTGACCTTGCGACACCCGACGTCCGAACTCAACGCCGTCGATGAGTTGCTGCACCACGAGTTCGCCGAACTGTTCGCCGATCTGCGCCGCTCGCCACCCGGGCGTGCAGTCGTGCTCACGGCGGAAGGGCGGGCGTTCAGTGCCGGCGGCGACTTCGCCTGGTTCCCGACGCTGCGCGAGCCCGACGTTCTCGACCGCCTGCGCCGTGCCGCGAAGCAGATGGTGTGGGACCTGCTCGACGTCGAGGTGCCGATCGTGTGTGGGCTGAACGGGTCGGCCGCCGGCCTCGGTGCGTCGATCGCCCTGTTGTGCGACGTGGTGGTGATGAGCGACCGAGCGGTCATCGTCGACCCACACGTGAACGTCGGTCTCGTTGCGGGCGACGGCGGCGCGGTCATCTGGCCGCAGTTGCTGGGGCCGCTGGCGGCGAAACGACACCTGCTGCTGGGCGAGCCGCTGACCGCCGTCGACGCGCTGCGGCTTGGCGTTGCCGCCGAGGTGTGTGCAGCGGAGGACGTGCAGGCTCGGGCCGTGGCGTGGGCAGAGCGCCTCGCGGCACAGCCTCCGCTGGCGGTGCGCGGCACGAAGTTGGCCGTGAACGCCGGCTTGAAGCAGGCGCTGCTGACGCAGTTCGACCTGTCGACGGCACTGGAGATGCCGTGCTTCCAGTCGCGCGACCATGCCGAGGCCATCGAGGCACTGCAATCGAAGCGGCCGCCGCGTTTCGAGGGGAGATGAACATGGACGCGCTCGAGGCGATCATGACCACGCGGGCCATCCGGCGATTCAGCAATCGCCCGGTCGACCCTGCCGACATCGAGACCTGTCTGCGGGCAGCGCAACAGGCGCCCAGCGGTGGCAACGTGCAGCCCCAGCAGTACGTGGTGGTCACCGATGTATCGCTCCGATCATCGATCGGCGACCTGTACCGCGCGGCCTACCACCGGTACGAGAAGGCGCTGCCGGAGCCGGCATCGTTCGACGACGACGCGAAGGCTGACGCATGGCGTCGGACCCGTGATGCGAGCCGGTATCTGGCCGACCATCTCGGTGACGTGCCGGTGCTGGTGCTGTTCCTGCAGCCGATCGTGCCGTGGGGTGCCACGGATGACGCCGGGGCCATGGACATCGGACGACTCGACGCCAGCGTCTACCCGGCGGTGCAGAACTTCTGTGTGGCGGCCCGATCGCTCGGGCTCGGAACGGCGCTGACGACGGTCATCCGCATCCACACCTCCGAGGTGCTCGACATGCTGGGAGTGCCGCGGCGAGGTGACGGTCGCATTCGGTTCGAGATCGCCGCACTCGTGCCGGTCGGCTATCCGATGGGCTCGTTCGGAGTCGCGCCGCGCAAGCCGGCGGAGTCGGTCACCCACTGGAACGGCTGGTAGCCGTCCGGCTGGCGCCCACCGGGGTGCGAGTGGCTGGCGCCCACCGGGGTGCGAGTGGCTGGCGCCCACCGGGGTGCGAGTGCCCACTCGGACGGCGCCCTGGAACTCGGGCGGCGACGTGGCACTCGCATGGGGGCGTGCCACTCGGATCGACGGGGGTGGGGGGTGTGTGCTTGCATGAGGCGATGAGCGCCACCGGCACCGACCGTCGCACCATCGACCTCCTCGACCCGCACCTCTACCAGGACGTCGACCGTCTGCACGAGGCACTGTCGTGGATGCGGGCGAACGAGCCGGTGTATCGCGACGACCGCAACGGCCTGTGGGGCATCAGCCGACACGCCGACCTGAAGGAGGTCGAGCGTCGCAGCACGGTGTTCGTGAGCGGTCAGGGTTACCGGGCCATCTGGGCCCCCGACGAGATCAACATGATCGCCCAGGACGACCCGCGTCACCGCCAGCAGCGAATGCTGGTGCAGGGCGACCTCACCGGAGCCGCCGTGGCCGCTCGTCGCACCGAGATCGACGCCCTCGTGGGCGAGCTGCTCGATGCGGCGCTGCCGGCGGGGTCGATGGAAGTGGTCGACGCACTGTCGGGTCAGTTGCCCGCACGACTCACGTGCCGACTGCTCGGCTACCCCGAAGACACGTGGCGCGACATGAAGAGTTGGAGCGAGCGCTTGATGCGCATCGACATGCGCGAGCGCGATGGCCAGACCTTCACCGACTTCATCGACGCGAACATGGAGTTCGTGCAGGCGCTGATGCCGGTGGCGCAGGAGCGGGCGGCCTGCCCGGCGCACGACCTCATCAGCACCTGGGTGCACGCCGAGATCGATGGGCAGCGCCTGTCGCCCGCCGCCATCGTGCACGAGGTGGGGCTGTTCATCAGCGGTGGAGCGGAGACCACCCGCACGGCCATCTCGCACGGACTCAAGGCGTTCGCCGATCACCCCGACCAGTGGGAAGCAATGGCCGCCGACCCCACGCTGGTGGAGGGAGCGGTGGAGGAAGTGCTCCGCTGGGTGACGCCGCTGAACAACATGTTCCGCCGTGCCGCTGCCGATGACGAGGTGGGTGGTCAGCGGATCCGCCGCGGCGACCGCATCGTGCTGCTCTATCCGTCGGCGAACCGCGACGAGGCGGTGTTCGACCGGCCGTTCGAGTTCGACATTCGCCGCAACCCCAACCCGCATCTGTCGTTCGGCTTCGGCACGCACCTGTGCGTCGGCACGCACGTGGCACGCAACACGCTGCACTCGGTGTTCACTCAGTTGTCGCAGCGCATCACCAACCTGCGGGCCGTGTCGGATCCCGATGTGGAGCCGAACATCTTCGCCCGGGCGGTCCGTCGCTTCGATCTCGCCTTCGACCTGCGATAGGGGCATCCGCAGCGCGGTACATTCCCCGGCATGGGCTCCATCAATTCCGTCGTCGACATCATCCGCGTCCACGGCGTCGAGCGCGCCGATCACACCGCCTACATCCAGGGTGAACGCAGGCTCACCTGGGCGCAGGGCTACGAACGGGCGTGCCGAATGGCGAATCTGCTGGCGGCGAACGGCGTGGGTGCCGAAGACCGTGTTGCCTTCCTCGAGAAGAACAGCATCGAGCACTTCGACGTGTTCTACGGCTGTGCGTTGCTGAATGCCGTCGCTGTCGACGTGAACTGGCGTCTTGCGGCTCCGGAGGTGGAGTACATCGTGAACGACGCACAGTCGAAGGTGTTGGTGGTGGGTGCCGACTTCGAACCCGTGCTCGATGCCATCGTGGACAACCTGCCTTCGGTGAACAAGGTGCTCGTCATCAACGGCAGCGGCAGGCACGCCGACTTCGAGACCGAACTCGCCGCGCAGCCGGCCACCGACCCCGGCGTGCAGCAGGGCCCCGACGACGTGGCGTTCCAGCTGTACAGCAGCGGCACCACAGGGCGACCCAAGGGCGTGATGCTCACCAACAGCAACTTCTTCGGTCTGTTGCCGTTGGCGCGCGAGATGTGGGAACTCGACGAGACCGCCGTGAACCTGGCCGCGATGCCCCTGTTCCACATCGGTGGTGGCGGGTGGGCCACGGCGGGCCAGTACGTGGGTGCCACCACGGTGATCCTGCGCGACCTCGACCCGGCGGCGCTGGTTCGGATGATCCCCGAACTCGGCATCACACACGGGTTCGTGGTGCCGGCGGTACTGCAGTTCATGCTCATGGTGCCGGGCGTGAACGATGCTGACTTCAGCAGCCTGCGAGTGTTGGTGTACGGCGCCTCGCCCATCAGCGAGGAGGTGCTGGCCAACAGTGTCACCACGTTCGGCTGCAAGTTCTGGCAGGCGTACGGGCTCACCGAAACCACGGGTGCCGTGGTGAACCTGCCCCCTGCCGACCACGACCCGAACGGTCCGAATCGCCACCGGCTGCGCAGTTGTGGTCTGCCGGGGCCGGGCGTGGGCCTGCGCATCGTGAACCCCGACACGGGCGGCGACTGCCCGCAGGGCGAGGTGGGGGAGATCTGGCTCAGCGGTGTCCAGATCATGAAGGGCTACTGGAACATGCCCGAGGAGACGGCCAAGAGCATCGACGCCGACGGCTGGTTCCGCAGCGGAGACGCGGGCTACGTCGACGCCGACGGCTACGTCTACATCCACGACCGCGTGAAGGACATGATCGTCAGCGGCGGCGAGAACGTGTACCCGGCCGAAGTGGAGAACGTGCTGATGAGCCACCCGGCCATCGCCGACGTGGCCGTCATCGGCGTGCCGCACGAGAAGTGGGGCGAAACAGCGAAGGCGATGGTGGTGCGCAAGCCCGGTGTCGAGGTGACCGAGCAGGAGATCATCGACTTCGCCCGCGAACGACTGGCCCGGTTCAAGTGCCCCACCAGCGTGGACTGGCTCGACGCCCTGCCGCGCAACCCCAGCGGCAAGATCCTGAAGAAGGACCTGCGAGCGCCGTACTGGGAAGGGCGCACGCGCAACGTCAACTGAGCGCCGCCTAACCTCCGGGCATGAGCGGTCATGCCGAGATTCCCGAGGGTGTCGATGAACACAGCGCAGCCCTGTTGCGTCGCGCCTACGACCTCGACGACGTCGAGACCGGTCAGGAGCTCTACGTGGAGTGGGCTGACACGTACGACGTGACGATGCTCGACGGTCTGGGCTACGTGTCGCCTCGGTTGGTGGCCGAGGCACTCGCTGAGCATTCCGACGAGCCAGCGGCGCCCGTGCTCGACGTCGGTTGCGGCACCGGTCTGGTGGGGCAGGAGTGTGCCGAGCGCGGCTTCACTGTCATCGACGGGCTCGACCTGTCGATGGCGATGATGGACGTGGCCGCGCGCCGCGGTGTGTACCGCAACCTCGTGGAGGGTGACCTGCGCGGCTCGCTGCCGTTGGCCGACGCCGCCTACGCCGCGGCCGTCTGCGCCGGTACGTTCACCAGTGGACACGTGGATGCCGGCTGTCTCGACGAGGTGCTGCGCACCATCCGGCCGGATGGTCTGCTGGTGTGCACGGTGCACCATGCGGTGTGGGAGCCACTGGGTTTCGCCGAGACGTTCGCACGCCTGCTCGGCGACGGAAGGGTCGACGAGGTCCGGGTGACCGAGGTCGGCTACTACCAGAACACCGCAGCCGACGGCCGACTGATGGTGCTGCGGGTCAGGCGCCGCGGATGACGCCGTCGGCGATGGCGGCGGCCGACACGGCGGGTGCCACGCGAGACACCACGGTGCGGTCGAACACCGACGGCACCACGAAGTCGGGCCGCAGTTCGGCCTCGGTGACCGACTCGGCGATGGCGACCGCCGCGGCCAACTTCATGTTCTCGGTGATGTCGGTGGCGCTCACGTCGAGCGCGCCGCGGAAGATGCCCGGGAACGCCAGCACGTTGTTGATCTGGTTCGGGTAGTCGCTGCGGCCGGTGGCCATCACGGCGGCCAGGCCGTCGGTGTGCTCGGGCCGGATTTCGGGGTTCGGGTTCGCCATGGCGAACACGATGGGCTGCGGTGCCATGTTGCGCACGTCGGCGGCAGTGATGAGGTCGGGCCCGCTGACACCCACGAACACGTCGGCACCGTGCAACACCTCGCTGATGGTGCCCATCTTGCGTGACGGGTTGGTGTGCTCGGCGAACCATTCCTTGGCGGTGTTCATGTCGCCGCGGCCCGAGTAGATGGCACCCGTACGGTCGCAGCCGACGATCTCGCCGACGCCTGCGTTGATGAGGATCTTGCCGATTGCCACACCGGCCGCGCCCATGCCCGCGATGACGACCGAGAGGTCCTCCATCCTCTTGCCGGTGATCTTCAGCGAGTTCCACAACGCAGCGAGCGTCACCACGGCCGTGCCGTGCTGGTCGTCGTGGAACACAGGGATGTCGAGGCTGGCCTTGAGGCGCTCCTCGATCTCGAAGCACTCGGGTGCCTTGATGTCCTCGAGGTTGATGC
>CAZQPJ010000047.1:7228-12111 GCA_964595105.1 uncultured Bifidobacterium sp. | reverse complement strand
ATCGCAGCGCAGGGGTTCCGCCGCATCGTCGGCCTGGTGCTGGCACCCCACTACTCGACGTTCTCGATCGGGCAGTACCTCGAGCGCGCCCGGAGCGCCGCCGAGCCGCACGGCATCGAGTTCGCCGGCATCGAGAGCTGGGCAACCGAGCCGGCTTTCGTGCAGTTCATCGCTGACGACCTGCGGTCGAAGCTGGCGTCGATGCCCGCCGACACGAAGGTGCTGTTCACGGCACACTCGCTGCCGCAGAGGATCATCGAGGCGGGCGACCGCTACCCCGACGAACTCCGCTCGACTGCCGAGGCCGTGGCACAGGCCGCTGGACTGACGGACTGGAGTTCGTGGGCCATCGCCTGGCAGAGCGCCGGCCGCACTCCCGAACCGTGGCTCGGACCCGACATCCTCCAGGTCATCGACGACCTCGCCGCAGCCGAGCACGAAGGGCAGCAGGGCGTGCTGGTCAGCGCAGTCGGTTTCGTCGCCGACCATCTCGAGGTGCTCTACGACCTCGACATCGAGGCGGCGCATCGCGCCGAGTCGCACGGCATCGCCTTCGCTCGCACCGCCTGCGTGAACGACGACGCCACCGTGATGACCGCCCTGGCGCAACGGGTGATCGAAGCGGTCTGATGTCGGCCGGAGACCGTCGCGTGGCCGTGATCGGCGGCGGCATCGCCGGGCTCACCGCGGCTCAGGCACTCGCCGAACGAGGCGCAGCCGTGTCGCTGTTCGAGGCCTCGTCGCGACTGGGAGGCAAGATCCTCACGACGCCGTTCGCCGGCCACACGGGCATCGACGAAGGACCCGATGCGTTCCTCGCTCGCCTGCCGTGGGGCACCGCACTTGCGCACCGTCTGGGCCTCGGCGACCACCTCGTCTCGCCCGCCGCCGGCAAGGCCGCCGTCTACTGGCGCCGTCTGCACGACATCCCACAGGGTCTGCTGCTGGGAATGCCCACCGATGTGATGGCGCTCGCCCGGTCGCGCCTCATCGGTTGGCCGGGCAAGGTGCGTGCCGCCACCGAACCGTTGCGCCGACGCACCAGCACCGAGCCCGATTCCCTGGGCGCCTACGTGCGCTCGCGTTTCGGCACCGAGGTGCACGTGCGTCTCGTCGACCCATTGGTGGGCAGCATCTACGCCGCCGACACCGACCACTTCAGTCTGGCTGCCGTACCGCAGATCGCCGATCTCGCATCGAAGCACCGGAGCGTGCTGATGGCGGGACGCCGCATGCCGACTCCGGCGCCCACCGCCGGGCCGGTGTTCTACGCACCGCAGGCCGGCATGGGCGCCCTCACCGACCGCCTGGCCGCAGAGGCCCGTCGACACGGTGCGGAACTGTTCACCGGCCGGCCGGTGCAGCACCTCGACCGCTCCGAGCGTGGCTGGCAGGTCGATGGTGACGAATTCGACGCCGTGGTGCTCGCCTGCCCCGCTCGGGCGGCGGCGACGCTGCTTCGGACGACGGCACCGCAGGCGGCGGCCGAGCTGGGCAGCGTCCCGGCCGCCGACGTTGCCATGGTGACGCTGGCCGTGCCGTCGCACGCCTGGCCCCACCACCTCACGGCCCTCAGCGGCTACCTGGTGCCCAAGCCGAAGCAGCGACTCGTCACCGCAGTGTCGTTCGGCTCGCAGAAGTGGCAGCACTGGGCGGTGCACGACTCCGTGCTGCTCCGCGTCTCACTGGGACGCGACGGACTGCCGGTGCTGCACCTCTCCGACCAGCAGTTGCTCGAGGCCGCTGTCGACGAAGTCGGGCACCATCTCGGCATCGAGATCCAACCACGCCACTGGCGGGTGACGCGCTGGCCGGGGGCGTTTCCGCAGTACCGTCCGCACCACGCAGCACTGGTGGCCCGTGTCGAGGGCCATCTGCCACCCGGTCTCGCCCTGGCTGGCGCAAGTTTCCACGGCATCGGCGTGCCGGCGTGCATCCATTCGGCCCAACGAGCGGCAGCCGCCGTGGTCCCCACCGATGGTGCGTGACACAATGCCCCGATGATGCGACGAGCCCCCGTGGTCGCAGCGCTCGTGCTGCTGTCAGCGTGCGGTCGCGACGACGCGTCCACGACGTCCGCCGTCGACACCGTTTCGTCCACCATCACCACCTCGACGACCACCGCGCCGACCACCACTGCCCCGTCAACGACCGTCGTATCGGCCACCACCACGACGGCGCTCGAACCACTCGGCGTGCCCGAGCCCCCGCCGAACCCGCGCGCCCCAGAACCGCGAATCGAACTCGGATCGATTGCCATCCCGAGGCTCGAGCTGCTGGCGCCTCTGTACGAGGGTGTCAGCCTCACCACGCTCGACAACGGCCCCGGCCACTGGCCGGGCACGGCGATGCCGGGCCATCGCGGCAACGTGGTGGTGGCCGGTCATCGCACCAGTCACTCGCGACCGTTCCGGCACCTCGAGTTGCTCGTGCCCGGCGACGAGGTGCTGTTCGACGGCCCCGAGGGTCGGTTCGTGTACACGGTGATGCAGACCGAGATCGTCACGCCCGACGCCATGCGCATCATCGAACAGGCCGACGGGTACACGGCAACGCTCTTCGCCTGCCATCCCGTCGGGTCGACGAAGCAGAGGATCGTCGTCCACCTTGCGCTGACCCAGCAGCCCTGACGAACGGACGGAGTCCGAACGCCCCGCCTCAGCGGTTGGGCAACCGCCGCCTGGTGAGCACCATCGCCAACCCGAGGCACAGTGCACCAACCGCGAACAGCAGCGTCGGGGCCGGGTCACCGCCGGTCGACGGCAGGCCTCCGCTCTGTTCCTTGGTGGTGGTGGTCGGCGCCGGCGTGGTGGCCGTCACGAGTGTCGTGGTCGGTTCTGCCGTGGTCGACGGAATCGGAGGTTCGACTGCCACCGATGTGGTCGTTTCCCCTTCGGTCGTCGGCGGCGCCGTCGTCTCCGGCGGGTTCGACGGTGGCGGAGGTGGCGGCGTGGTGGTCGCTGGCGGATCTGTGGTCACCGGCGGCACTGTCGTGACTGGCGGTGCCGTCGTGACTGGCGGCTCGATCACCGGCACGGTCGTTACCGGTGGCACCGTCGGTGGCACCGTCGGTGGCACTGTCGGCGGAGGCGGCGGCGGTGTCGTCGTCACCGGCGGATCCGTGGGCGGCACCGTGGTGGCCGGCGGGTCGGTGGGCGGCACCGTGGTCACCGGCGGATCGGTCGGCGGCGGGCACGACGCCGTCGCACACGGGTCGACCGTGGGCGGCACCGTGGTGACCGGCGGATCGGTGGGCGGCACCGTGGTCACCGGCGGGTCCGTGGGCGGCACCGTGGTGGGCGCCACCGTGGTGGTGGTGGTGGGCGGCGGATCGGTGACCGTCACCTGCACCGACGGCGACAGTGCACACACGGCGCCGGCCACCGCCGGGGTGCACGACGGCGCTCCCGGCGGGTCGGTCGGAGCCGATCCCCCGCCGAAGACGCCGACCACCTTGGCCGTGTTCGACAACGATGTCGAGGCAGCGGTGGTCCACTCGACCTGCACGGTCAGCGTCACCGTCGGCGCCGTGGCCCCGGCAGGAAGCGGATCGGTGAGCGAGCACGTCACCAGTTGAGGCTGGTTCGCATCGGTGAGTGAGCAACTCCCCGCACCTCCGGCTACCGAGCCCTTGATGAAGATCACGCCGTTGGGCAGTCGATCGCTCACTTGGACCGGATCGAGCGTGAGGCCGCCCGTGTTCGTCGGCGACAGGTCGTAGGTGATGAATCCACCGGGATACACCGTGCTGACGTCAGCCGACTTGGCAAGGCTCACGGAGGCGTAGCCGTTCGTGACCGTGACGCTGACGGTGGCACCTTGGTCGCCTGTCAACGTGAGCGTGCTCGGACTGACCACGCTGGTGCTCGCCGTGCCCTGCGCCGTCTCGACCACCTTGTAGACGATTCCTGCAGGGTCGAGGGTCGAGGGCAGGGTGATGGTGACGGGAGTCCCGGGAACGATGTCGAACGAGGTCACCGCAACGTAGGCGCCATCGACGAGTCGCCACACCGTGACGGTGTAGGTCTCGCTGGTCGCCGGCGAACCGATGAGTTGCTTGTCGAAGGTCACCTGCTTGCCGCAATTCGTCGCCGAGGCGGACGCGCTGGCGATGGTGACTCCCGCGTAGGCAATCGAAAGAGTGGGGGTGGTCGACGAGATGACGCGGCTGGCACCTGCCGGCACCAACACCGAGCCATCCGGCCAGGTCACGGTCACATCGACCGCTTCGGTGTTCGTGACGGTGAACCAGTGCAACTCGGCCGTACCGGTGGCCGACACGGTGTTGCAACGC
Source organism: uncultured Bifidobacterium sp. (assembly GCA_964595105.1). Lineage (GTDB taxonomy): Bacteria > Actinomycetota > Acidimicrobiia > Acidimicrobiales > Ilumatobacteraceae > UBA668. The sequence goes on along the minus strand of CAZQPJ010000047.1, from coordinate 7,817 downwards.
GCTTCCACCGCCAGCACCGGGTCGCAGTCGAGTGACACGGTGATGTCGGGCTGGGCAACCCCGTTGATCGACAGCGTCACGGTGGTGGTGCCGTCCGCCAGTGCCGACAGCGTCACCGTGGTGCTGGCACCCGGCGCCACCACGTGGTCGGTGCCGTTCACCGTGAAGGTGACCGCGAGGTCGTCGCCCGGATTGGCCAGCACGAGGCTCACCGATCCGTCGAACGCAACGCACTCGTGCGACACCGAGACGGTGGGCGGCAGATCGCACTCGATCGTCACCGACACCGACAGGTCTCGATCATCGGCAGAGATCGGGATGACGTGATCGCCGTCGGTGAGTCCGCCCACGACGACCTTCACCGGAGCACCCGGCTCCACCTCGTAGCTCGTGCCATTCACGTCGAACTCGATCGACTCGTCACCGCCGACGACGCTGAGGGTGAGCGTCACCTGGCCGTCGTGATCCACGCACTCCTTGGTAAGTGTCACCGTCGGGTCACCCTTGTGGTGCTCGCATCCCTCGGGCGCCGTCGTCTCCGGCGACGAATCCTCCACACTCGACTCCGGCGACGAATCCTCCACACTCG
>CAZQPJ010000047.1:0-7128 GCA_964595105.1 uncultured Bifidobacterium sp. | reverse complement strand
CTCCGGCGACGAATCCTCCACACTCGTCTCCGGCGACGAGGCGCTCATGACGCTCATCTCGGCGTCGGTCGTCTCGGTCTCGTGGTCGGGCTCGGCGCACTCACCGCCGCCGCCACCACCACCGCCACCGCCACCGGCGGCGCATGCCACCGCAAAGGTTCGCGAGAGGTCGCGAGAGCCCACCTGGATGGGAACCACCCACGTGCCATCGGCAAGACCCGAGAAGGTGCGGCTGACCGACGACTTCTTCTTCACCTCGACCGTCTCCACGGCGTGTGTCACCGGATTCTCGACCCTGAACTCGACGGATTCACCACCGGTGTTCACCAACACCACAGTGACCGCACCGGCGCCACCGACACACGCCTGGCTCTGTTCCACCGAGGGCTTCGAGTGATCGCAGTCGACCGAGAAGTGATGGTCGCTGTGCTCACCGTCGATCTCGACTTCCACCGTGTGGTCGCCGTCATCGAGATGATCGAACGACACCGATTCGTGACCGCCGCTGTCGACCTCGTGCGACGAACTCTCCGAACCACCGTCCGGGTGGTGCACCTTGAAATGAGCCTTCGCACCGAACGGCCCGGCCGGGTTGGTGAGCGTCAGCGTGACCTTTCCTTCACCCTCACCGACCTCCGTGTCGTGACATTCCACCGACTCGCCCACCTCGGGACGACGCTCGCAGTCCGAAGGACGCTCGAGTTCGACACCCTCGCTCTCCGATTCCGACTCGGACTCGGACTCGGAGGCTTTCGAAGACGACGAGTGCGAGCCTCCCCATCGACCCTTCACCACCGACCGGACAACGACCTTCGAGGCACCGGCGGGCCATTCGAACGTGCCGGAGAAGCGATGATGGTTGGCGCCGCTGAGCGACCCCTGCGACATCTCCTCGCTGTCGCCTCCGTCGACCGACCGGTCGACGCGCACGTCGGGGTTCGATCCATCGCTGTTGTCGGCCGATGACACCGTCCAGTGGACCGTGCCATCGCAGGCCACCTCGGCCTCGACCTTGGCCGTTGGAGCTTCGCTCGAGCCGCTCGCGAACACCGGCGCTGCCGAGACCGAACCCAGCAGTAGCAGCCCTGCCAACAACGACCGGCGCGCGTTCGCCGACCATGTGTGGTCACGCTCCATGCCAGTCACCCCTCTCCGATCGATACGCAGCCCGTCAACTGCGATGAGGAAGGGCCGGTTTCGCTCTTGCTCCCCGCAGGCCAGGCGACCAATTGCAGCCAGCGGATCAACGCATCCCTTTGAGTACACCCTAGGTGATGGAAACCATACGGAAATCCACGGAAAGCCGCCATGCGGATGCTGTCAAGATGTGGATGGGATTACCACCCACGGTGGTGTTCCGACTACCGACCACCGACAGGGCTAGCCTTCGCCCACCGTGCGTCGCCTCCTTCGCCTTCCGCCCCGACACATCGTCCTCGCTGCGATCGGTGGGCTGCTCGTCGCAGCATCGCTGCCGCCCTGGGGCGTCTGGCCCCTGGCCATCGTGGGCGTGGCCGTCTTCGAGTCGGCGCTCGGAGACGGGACACCGCGCCGACACCGAGCTCTCGTCGGCTGGGTCTTCGCTCTGGCGTGGTTGCTGCCCGGCATGGGGTGGATGTGGTTCCTCACCGCTCCGGGATACCTCATCGCCACGGCACTCTTCGCCGGGTTCCACGCGCTGGCCGCATGCATGGCGCCACAGGGCTCGTGGCGTGTCGTGGGCCGGCCCGCTGCCCACACACTGGCCGAGGCGCTGCGCTTCTGCTTCCCGTTCGGCGGCGTGCCGCTCGCCTCGCTGGCCGTCGGTCAGGCAGCCGGTCCGTTCGTGGGGGTGGCACGCGTCGGCGGGGCACTGCTCCTCACGTGGTTCGTGTTCCAGGTGGGCTTCGCCCTGGCCGGTCCGTCGCCCGTGGTGCCCCAGATGGCGCGACGCCGCGGTGTCACCGCGAACGGGCAGTGGCACGGAGTGATCGCGCTCGTCGCCGCCATGGTGGTGTGGGCCATCAGCCCGCTTGCCGCTGCAGCCGCACCTGCCGCCACGCAATCGCCCCAACAGCTGCGGATCGCCGTGGTGCAGGGTGGTGGCCCGCAGGGCACCCACGCCATCCACACTCCCGCCGGGGTGGTGCTCGACCGCCACCTCACCGCCACCGCCACCATCGAGCCCGGCACGGTCGACATGGTGCTGTGGCCCGAGAACGTCATCGACGTCGATCGGTTCGAAGGCAGCGACGCGATGACGAAGGTGGCAGCCGAGGCCGCCCGGTTGGACGTGCCGTTCGTGGTGGGCGTCACCGAGGACACCCCGGATGGCAAGCACTTCCTGAATGCTCAAGTGGTGGTGAATCCCGATGGCACACTCGGCGACCGCTACGAAAAGGTTCGGCGCGTGCCCTTCGGCGAGTACATGCCGCTGCGCGGCATCCTGAGCGCACTCGGCGCGCCGACCGACCTCGTGCCGCGCGACGCTGTGGCTGGAAGCGGGCCAGGCATTCTGCGCCTTCCCGACGGCACTGCCATGGCGGTGGCCATCTCGTGGGAGGTGTTCTTCGGAGGCCGCGTGAACGAGGGCGTCGAGCGTGGCGCCTCGTTCATCATCAACCCCACCAACGGCAGCAGTTACACCTGGACAATCCTGCAAAGCCAGCAGATCGCCTCATCGCGTTTGCGGGCCATCGAGCAAGGTCGGTGGGTGGTGCAGGCAGCACCCACCGGCTTCAGCGCATTCGTGTCGCCGTCGGGCGAAGTGCAGCAGCGCACCGGGGTGAGCGAACAGAAGGTGCTCATCGGCTCCATCGACGCGACACCCCGCGGTCGCACGTGGTATTCGCACCTGGGCAACGCACCGTGGATCGCGTTGATGGTGCTGTTGCTCCTCGGCGCTGCCGTGGCGGCCCGGGGAGGGTTCAGGAAGCGGGAACCGGAATCGGCGTAGGCGGCTCGACGCCCGCCAACACGTTCACGGCGTTGTGCGCTGCCAGGCGCGCCATGGCGGACCGCGTCTCGATGGTGGCCGAACCGAGGTGCGGCACCAGCACTGCGTTCTCGCACTCGAGCAGGCCGGGGTGCACGGCCGGCTCGTGCTCGAACACGTCGAGCCCGGCACCGCTGATCTGGCAGTGCTGAAGGGCGTGCACCAGCGCCGCTTCGTCGACGATCGGCCCGCGCGCCGTGTTCACGAGGAACGAGGTGGGCTTCATCATCGAGAGTTCGCGTTCACCGATGAGATGGTGCGTCGCTGGCGAGTAGGGACAGTTGATGCTCACCACGTCGCTCGTGGTGAGGAGCTCGTCGAGACTCATGAACTGGGCACCCAGTTCGGCCTCCGAACTTGGGTCGACCGGCTTGCGGTTGGAATAGGCGATGGTCATGCCGAACGCCTTGGCACGGCGAGCCATGGCCGTGCCGATGTCGCCCATGCCCACGATGCCCAGCTGGCGGCCCTGGATGCCCGAGCCGAGCATGTAGAACATGCCCCACTGCCACGGGGTGTTGCTGCGGATGACCCGCTCGCCTTCGCCGAGCCGACGGGTGACCATGAGCACCAGACCCATGGCGATGTCGGCCGTGGCCTCGGTAAGCACACCCGGCGTGTTGGTGCACACCACGCCGCGACGGGCGCACGCGGCCACGTCGATGTTGTTGTAACCGACGGCGACATTGGCCACCACCTTCAACTGCGGGCCGGCCGCATCGAGGAACGCATCGTCGACCTTGGTGGTGAGCAGGGTGATGGCCGCGTCGGCGCCCGCCACCATGGCGTGCACCTGTTCGATCGAGGGCACGTCGAGCGAGTCCCACGCGTGCACATCGCCGGCTTCGCGCAGCAGTTCGAGCCCGGCATCGGGAATGCGACCGGTGACAGCGATGCGCGGGCGACTCATGCCGACTCGATCCAGCGACGCAGACCCGAGAGACCCTCGTGGATGTCGTCGACCGACAGGCCGGAGTAGGCGAAGCGCACGAAGTGGTCGGTCTCGCCCGGTTGCGGACGACCGAAGTGCTTGCGGGTGCAGAACGACACACCCGTGTTGTGCAGGGCAGCGGTGGCGAACGCGCCCACCTCGTCGAAGCCCATCCGGGCCATCACGTCGGTCACCTTCGGGAACAGGTAGAAGGTGGCATCGGGCCGAGGGCACACGAACCCCTCGATCTGCGCCAGTTCGCCCCACGCCGCATCGCGGCGGCGCTGCAGTTCGGCGAGGATCGCCAGTGGACCGTCCTGCGGACCCGTCACACCGGCAGCGCCGGCGGCCTGCACGAAATGGGTGGTGCAGCTCTCGTCGTTGGTGTTCAGTTTGGCAATGGCGTCGGCGATGGGCTGCGGGCCGATGGCCGCACCCAGACGCCACCCGGTCATCGCGAACTTCTTCGAGAACGTGTAGAGGATGGTGGTGCGCTCGAACATGCCGGGCAGTGAGGCGATGCTCGTGCTGGTGCCCGCGTAGCGCATCTCGAAGTACGCCTCGTCGGCAAGCACCTGCAGGTCGTGCTCGATGGCGATGTCGGCGATCGCCTGCATCTCCTCCGGCGTGCTCTCGCAGCCGAGCGGGTTCTGCAGGTTGTTGTAGATGATGGCGCGGGTGCTGGGTGTGATGAGGCTGCGCAGGTGATCGAGGTCGATGGCGAATCCCTTGTCGGTCTGCACATAGCGGTACGCCAGGCTCTGGCCGCCGTAGTACTCGATCATGCTCTCGTAGATGGGGTAGCCCGGGTTGGGGTAGAGCACACCCTCGCCCGGGTTCATCACGGTCTGCACGAACTTGCCGATCACCGGCTTGCCGCCCGGCTGCACCACCACCTGCGTGGGCGAGTACGACAGGCCGCGCCGGGCCCCGGTGTCGGCCGCGAGCGCCTCGCGCAACGGCATGATGCCGGCCGCAGGGCAGTAGCCCGTCTTGCCCTCGGCAATGGCCTTGTTCATCGCCTCGACCATGTTGGCCGGGGTGGGAAGGTTGATGTCGCCGAGGTGGAACGGGTACACCCTGTTCCCCTTCGATGCCCAGTCGGCTGCGGCCAACGACACCGCGAACGCGGTCTCGGTGCCGAGGTTGGAGAGCCGTTCTGCGAGCGCCATTGCTCCGCCTTCCCACGTCGGTGTGTACGAAAAGTCAAAAAAGAGCCTAGCGCGCCACATTCCACGACTCGGAACAGTTCCACCATCCGGAACAACCATCCGAGTGCCTGCCCGCCGTCCGAGTGGCTGCCCGCCGTCCGAGTGCCGAGGGACACCCGGGGTGTCACGTCCCACTCGGATCCCCTGGGTCTGCCCGGCCGGCGAGGAGTTCAGATCTCGACAAGCACGGTCACCGGGCCGTCGTTGGCGATGTCGACCAACATCTCGGTGCGGAACCGGCCGGTGGCCACCGTGGCACCCAGCGCCCGAAGGTGGTCGACCACCGCCTGCACCAGTGGTTCGGCGTGCTCTGGCCTGGCCGCCGCAATCCAGCTCGGCCGACGTCCGCCGGCCGTGTCGCCGTAGAGCGTGAACTGGCTCACCACCAACACCTCCCGGGTGGTGTCGGCCACACTGCGGTTCATCACCCCGGCCTCGTCGTCGATCACCCGGAGGTGCCAGATCTTCTCCGCGAGCTTCCTGGCTTGCGCCTCGGTGTCGTCGTGCGTCACGCCCAGCAGCACGCACAGGCCGCGACCGATCTCGCCCACCACCTCGCCGGCAACCGTCACCTTCGCCGCACGCACCCGCTGCACCAGACCACGCATCGACCTTCATGCTAGAGAAGTGCCAATGATCGAGATGGAGGCAGGCGACGCCCTGGCCACGATCGACCCCGATGCCGGCGGTCGAGTGGCCCAACTGACGGTGGCGGGTGTCGACCTGCTGATCGACGAACGCTCCGGCGGACCCCTCACCTGGGGCTGCTACCCGATGGCACCGTGGGCAGGCCGGGTGCGCCACGGCCGCTTCCACTTCGACGAGCGCATCGAGCGACTGGCCATCAACCTCGAGCCCCACGCCATCCATGGCACCACGTTCACCGACACGTGGTCGGTGGTGGACGCCGGGCGTGACTACTGCGAGATGACATGCGACCTGCGCTGGCAGTTCGGTGGGCGCGCGCACCAGCACCTCCACCTCGACGAGCGCGGCCTCACGATGCTGCTGAGCGTGATCGCCACCTCCGCTGCCATGCCTGCGGTGGTCGGCTGGCATCCCTGCTTCCGTGCACCGGAGTGGCGGCAACTCGAGTTCGGCCGCATGTACGTGCGCGACCGCGAGCACATCGCCGTGCCCACGCTCACCACGCCGAAGCCACTTCCATGGGACGACTGCTTCGTCGACCCGGTCGGCACGCTGCGGTTCGGCCTGCAGCACGTGACCGTCACCGTCGACAGCGACTGCGACCACTGGGTGGTCTACGACGAGCAACCGAACCTGCTGTGCGTAGAACCGCAGAGCGGTCCACCCGATGCGTTCAACATCGGTGGCGCCACACGGCTCGAACCCGGCGAGTTCCTGCAGCGCCGGATGAGCATCCGCTGGGCGGCCTGACCTGCGGATTCACGCTCGATCTACCCGCGAGTAACCGACGCCGATAGCGTTGCATCCCATGTCTGCCGCCACACCGGCCGGCGCCCGGGGTCTCTCCCCCGACGCACCGCTGAAGATCGCCTACCTCACCTACCGTGGCAAGCCCCACGTGGGTGGGCAGGGTGTGTACACACGCCACCTCACGAAGGCCCTCGTCGACCTCGGCCACTCCGTCGAGGTCTTCAGCGGTCAGCCGTACCCGATCGTCGACGAGCGCATCCCGCTGCACAAACTCCCCAGCCTCGACCTGTGGAACGACCACTTCCCCGGCCGCTTTCCCGGCTACTGGGAGATCAAGACGAAGGGCGACCTCGCAGAGGTGTTCACTCACCTGAAGGGCACCTTCGGTGAGCCCCTCGGGTTCAGCGTCCGCATCAACGAGGAACTGAAGAGGCGCCAGCGCGACTTCGATCTGGTGCACGACAACCAGTGCCTTGGCTACGGCATCCTCGGCATCGAGAAGCGCATGCCCACCATCGTCACGCTGCACCACCCCATCACGCGCGACCGCGCACTCGAGATGGAGCACACCAAGAACTGGCGCAAGCGCTGGAGCATCGGCCGCTGGTACAACT
>CAZQPJ010000046.1:0-12209 GCA_964595105.1 uncultured Bifidobacterium sp. | reverse complement strand
CTTCAGCATTCGGTCACTGGGCATGGTCACACCCTACGCCGGTGGCGACGCTGCCCGCGACGGGGACCGGGTTGGGTCAGTGGGGGCTGGCCGGGGCCACGAGCGGCCACGGCCGGGTGCGCTCGACCGTGAGTGCCAGGTCGAGGAGCAGTTCCTCGGTGTAGTGGCGGCTCACCACCTGCAGGCCGATGGGCAGGCCGTCGAGCGTGCCCGCCGGGATGGAGATGGCCGGGTTGCCGTGCAGGTTGGCAGGGAAGGTGAGGCGGCCGTTGTTGCCCGGACCGGCCTCGACACCGCCGAACACGCCGGGAAGCGGGCCGTCGGCATCGAACGCCACGTCGGGGTTGCTGGCGGTGATGATGAAGTCGACGCCGTCGGTGGGGTCGAAGATGCGGGCCATCGCCTCGTTCACCTCCATGCGTCGCTGCTCGATCTTGGCGCGTGCCGCTGCGTCGTACTTGCCGGCCGCCAATTCCATTCCGAAGCGGATCTCGGGCGTCAGGTCGGGCGCACACGCCGGCCAGTAATCCTTCAGTTGGGCTTCGATGGCGATGTTGCCGCTGAGGCTCCACGCCGTGCCCATTCGCGGCAGGGCGGTGTCGACGCCATCCACCCTCCGCATCCCGCAATGGTCGACCAATTCCATGCCGGCGGCCTCGAGCAGTTCCCACATCATGGGTGAGACGGTTGCGCTGCCCCACGTGGGAGCGAACGCCACGCGGGCGCCGCGGAGTTCGTCGAGATGTGAACCGAGGCCGGCCTCCCAGCCCGACACCTTGGGAAGGCTCAGCGGGTCGCGGGCGTCGAAGCCGTTGCACACATCGAACCAGCGGGCCGTGTCGCGGACCGACCGGGAGAGGCAGCCGATGGTGACCGTGAGGTTGCCGTACTGCGCCTTCGGCCCGCGGGGAATGCGGCCGATGGTGCTCTTCAACCCGACCAACCCGGTGAAGCCTGCGGGAATGCGGATGCTGCCGCCGCCGTCACCGCCTGTCGCCAGCGTGCACAGTCCACCGGCCACGGCGGCCGCCGTACCGCCCGAACTGCCGCCCGGGGTGCGGCCGTGCTGCCACGGGTTGTGCGTGGTGCCGTGCAGCACGGTGCGGGTGACATTCACGCCGCCGAACTCGCTGGCCGTGGTCTGACCCACCAGTACGGCGCCACCGTCGTCGCGCATGCGCTGCACCTGCGTTGCCGTGTGCCCACCGATCTGATGGCGCAGCGGAACCGATGCGTGCGAGTCGGGCCAACCTTCCACCGAGTCGAGTTCCTTCACGCCGATGGGCACGCCACCGAACGGCTTGCTCACATCGGCAGTGCGGGCCGCGGCTTCAGCCTGTTCACGATCGACGAAACAGAAGGCGTTCAATGTGCTGTGCTCGATGGCATCGAGCGTCGCCTGCAGTTCCTCGACGGGTGACCGCCGACCGGCTCGGAATTCATCGACGAGTGAGCAGGCATCGCCCTGCCACGGTGTTTCCCCCATGCCGGGCACCTTACCCGCACGAGGCCTCGCCTAATGTCGCTCACGTCATGGACACCCGCACCTTCCTCGGACTCCGCCAGAGCCACAACCCGTTCCGGTGGTCGATGGAGGTGGTGCCGGGTCTGTGCACCACGGGCAGTTTCCTGTTCGGCGGGTGTGGCCTCGGGGCCGCCATTTCGGCGCTCGAGGGCACGAGTGGCCGACAGGTGGTGTGGTCGACGGCTCAGTACCTCAGCTACGCGAAGCCCGGCGAGGTGATGGACGTCGATGTGACCATTGCGGTCGAGGGCCACCAGATCACCCAGGCGCGCGCGGTGTGCCATGTGGGCAACCGCGAGATCCTCACCGTGAACGCAGCGCTGGGTGACCGACCGTTGGAGGTGCGCGGCCAGTGGGAGCGCATGCCGCAGGTACCCGGCCCCGACCAGTGCCCGGAGCGACCGTTCCGCACCGAGACTGCCGGCACCATCAACGACAAGCTCGAGCAGCGCCTGGCCAAGGGTCGGCCGATGGAACTGCTCGACGGCACCCACGGCGACGGTCAGGTGTTGATGTGGGCCCGGTTGCCCGATGTGATCGACGGCGTCGATGCTGCCGCCCTGGCGGTGCTGGGTGACTTCGTGCCGATGGGCGTGGGTCAGTCGCTCGGAGTGGTGGGTGGCGGGAACAGCCTCGACAACACGTTGCGACTGGTGCACCTGGTGCCCACCGAGTGGGTGCTGCTCGACATCAGGGTGCATGCCGTGGAACGTGGATTCGGCCACGGCCTCGTGCACATGTTCGCCGAAGATGGCACGCTGCTGGCCACGGCCAGCCAGAGTTGCATCGTTCGCTTCTGGAAAGGTGACAAGGGAGAACCGAGATGAGCATGCCCATTCGACCCGGGATGACGGTGCCGCTGCCGGGACCGCTGCATTCGCACCGCGACAAACTCTCCGAACTGGCCGACCTCGGCTACACCGACATCTGGTCGGCGGAGAGCGACGGCGCCGACGGGTTCACGCCACTCGCCATGGCAGCAGCGTGGGAGCCGCGTCTGCGGCTGGGAACCGCCATCATTCCCGCCTACACACGCTCGCCAGCGTGTTTCGCTCAGAGCGTGGCCAGCATGGCCGACGCGGCCCCGGGGCGATTCGCGATCGGCATCGGCAGCAGCAGCAATGTGATCGTGGAGCGATGGAACGGTGTGCCCTTCGTGGAGCCGTACAAGAAGGTGCGCGATGTGGTGCGGTTCCTGCGTGACGCGTTGAGCGGCGAGAAGGTGAGCAAGCAGTACGACACGTTCGAGGTGAACGGCTTCCGGCTGGGTGTTCGGCCCGAGCAGCCGCCCCAGATCCTGGTGGCGGCGCTGCGTGAAGGCATGCTGCGTCTGGCGGCACGGGAGGGCGACGGCGCCATCATCAACTGGCTGTCGCCCACGGATGTGTCCAAGGTGGCCGGTGTGGTGAACGACGCTGCAGGGGGAGCGGAGAAGGAGATCGTGTGCCGCATCTTCTGCTGCCCCAGCGAGAACACCGAAGTGGTGCGCGGTGCGGCGAAGTTCGCGATCGCTGCCTACCTGAACGTGCCCGTGTATGCGCAGTTCCACGAGTGGCTCGGCCGTGGAGCGATGCTGCAGCCGATGTGGGACGCATGGAAGGCGGGTGACAGGAAGGCAGCGCTTGCTGCCATCCCGGACGAACTCGTGGATGACCTCGTGGTGCACGGTTCGCCCGAGCAGTGCCGGGCCACCATCCAGCGCTACTTCGACAACGGTGTCACCACCTCCAGCCTCGCCATCCTCCCGCTCGACCCCGACCTGAAGCATTGGGAGGCGGTGCGGGCCCTGGCTCCCACTGCGGGCTGAACGATCAGGCGGCGTGGCCTCGACCCTGCCGTCGGGCAGCCTGCTCGGCGCGAGCGGCCCTGATGCGGGCGATGTGGGCGAGGCCGACTTCGCGTGTGTGCCGATCGAGCCGGAACTGCAACGGCACATCGTCGACCGGCAGCAGGTGGAGCTGCTCGTGGTGGGGGTGGGAGGTGCTCATGCCTCCGATGGTGCCGAGAGGGTGTGACAGGGTTCGGCCGTGGCAGCGTCAGGCCGCCACGAGCGCCACCGATGCGGCGACGGCAACCGCGGCCACGGCCGCCGGTACTGCAGCGGCCATCCACTTCGGCTGCGGCTTCCACGTGGGTGCCAGCATGAACCAGCCGCAGATGGCACCACCCACCACACCGCCGAGGTGGCCTCCCACGGAGATGCCACGGATGGTGAAGGTGAGGACGAGGTTGATGAGCAACGTGGTGCCGATGCCCGTGCTGAACACGTTGATGCCACGTCGCTGGAGGCCCACTGCAGCACCGGCCATGAGACCGAACACCGCGCCGGACGCGCCGCCGGTGATGCCAGCGCTGTCGAGGAGCAGCACGCCCAACGACCCGGCCAGCAGGCAGGCCGTGTACATGAGGGCGAACTTCACGCCGCCAAGCGCTCGCTCGAGCATGTTGCCCAACTGGAACAGCAGCAGCATGTTCATGAGGATGTGGAAGACGCCGAAGTGGATGAAGCCGGAGGTGACGAGGCGATACCACTGGTGTGCGGGGATGGCCGCACCGTTGTAAACGGCCTGGCCCCGGAGAATGGCCTTGCTGAGTCCGAGGTCGACGTGACCCTGCGTGATGACGCCGCTGAAACCGTTGCCCGACGACGCAGCGATCCAGACGAACACGATGAGGTTGACGATGATGAGGCCGTAGGTGACCGGGGCCGCGAACCGAGACGATGCCAACCGCACCCGCGTCGCGGTGTCGGGCCGCGATGCCTTCGCGCACTCGAGGCAGTGGGAGCCCACCGTTGCTTGCACGAGACACTGCGCACAGGCAGGCCGCCCGCACCGGGTGCAACTGCGACCACCTTCGCGGTCGGGGTGGCGGTAACAACTCGGCACGGCGGGGGGCGGCGGCAGCGACATCGAGGGTCAGGCTAGCGATGCGTCAGCCGAGCAGGCTGTCGAGCAGCAGTGTCGCGAGCACCAGCAGCACGATGACGCCGTTGTAGGCGGTGTGGGCGCGGGTCGACTCGAGCGTCGCCTCACGTGCTGACCCCGTGGCGCGGAAGCGGGCGAGATAGACCCGCATGAACCAGGCGCCACCGAGCGAGAGGGTGAGCGCAGCGCCGATGGGGATTCCGATCAGCGCGTGCACGAGGCCGAACTGGAGCACCTTCAGCGCCCGGCGGGTGAGCGGCCAGTGCTCGGCGCCTTCGCGGAAGATGCGCTCCTCCGCGAAGGCGAACAGCGGCAGCGCTGGAAGGAGGAGGCACATGAAGACGAGGGGGATGAGCCACTCCCAGATGGTGCCCACCGTGGCGTCGGACGACCCGAACACCGGATTGCCGGACCCACCGAGCAGCGTCCACCAACCCCACGACATGCCGGGGATGAGGAGCACGAGCGAGGCGACGCCGATCACCGTGGCAAGGAGGAACGGCACCGGCCACACGTGTCGCCACCTCAGACCGCGCACGATGAGCGCCACCGTCTGGCGGCCGCGGGCAGAACGCGACGTGCGCAGGCCGGACACGAGACGGACTCCCACGAACGCGAGCACGGCGAACGTGAGCACGTGGGAGAACACGTGAGGAGTATGCCTCAGAGTTTGACGCGGCTGGCGAACGACTCGGCAGCGGTGGGTTCTCCGAGGAGGTGGCCCTGCACGAGATCGCAACCCAGCACCCGCAGCCGACGCAACTGGTCGGCCGACGACACCCACTCGGCGACCACCTGCATGTCGAGCGCGTGCGCGAGTTGGATGATGGAGCGCACGATCGGGTCGTCGTCGCCGCTGGCGCCGAGCATCCGGGCCACTGAGCCGTCGAGCTTCAGCACGTCGGCTTCGCACGTGCGCAGCGCAGTGAGCGACGAGACGCCGGTGCCGAAGCTGTCGAGGGCCAACTGGACACCGAAGCGACGCAGGGCCTGCAGCGACCGCATGGTGCCCGGCTGCTGGTCGTTCAGCGTGTTCTCCTCGAAGTCGAGGGTGAGTTGCTGCGGATTGAGTTCGAGCTGACGCACCGTGGCGAGCGTGCGCTCCACGAAGGTGCCCTCCGCCAACTGGCGTGCAGCGACGTTGACGTGAACGCTGAAGGTGCGGTCGACGAGGCCGGCATCGAGCCAGGCGCGTGTGTCGGTGCATGCCTGGGTGGTGACCCAGTCGCCAATGGGCACGATGGCGCCCGACTCCTCGGCGAGGTGGAGGAACTGGGCGGGAAGCAGGAGGCCGCGCTCGGGGTGCGCCCACCGCAACAGGGCCTCGGCACCGACGACGCGGTTGGTGTGTGCCGAGATGATCGGCTGGTAGGCGAGGCTGAGTTCGCCGGCGGCAAGGGCTCGCTCGAGTTGCCCGGCGAGCATCTTGTGAATGCGCGACTCGGCGCGCATCTCGTCGCTGTACACCTCGCTGCGGCTGCGACCGCGGCGCTTCGCCTGGTACATGGCGGTGTCGGCGTTGCGGAGGAGGTCGATGGCCGCCTCGGAGTTGTTCATGCCCTCCACGTCGGTGGCCGACGACACGGCAACGCCGATGCTGACGGAGAGGTCGACCTCGACGCCGTTCAACATGGTGCGGCCGCTGAGCGCGTGCCGGATGCGCTCGGCGAGATCGAGTGCCGTGTGCTGATCGATGGCCCCGCCGCACAGCACCACGAACTCGTCGCCACCGATGCGGGCCACCATGTCGGCCGGTCGGGTGGCCTGAGCGATGCGGCCGGCCACCTGGGTCAGCAGCGCGTCACCGACCTCGTGCCCTGCCGTGTCGTTGACCTCCTTGAGACGGTCGACGTCCATGAACAGCATGGCCACGTTGCTGCGGGAACCACGGATGCCATCGAAGGCCTCGGCAGCGCTGCGCAGCAGCATCAGTCGGTTGGGGAGGCCGGTGAGCGCGTCGTGGTTGGCCTGACGCACGAGCTCGCTCTGGAGGTGCTTCGTGGCAGTGATGTCGCGGGCGATACCACCCCAGTACTCGACGATGCCGTCGGTGGTTCGGTACATCACGAGGTCGAGGTGCAGCGTGCGCTGCAGGCCGTCGGGACCACGGAAGCCGACTTCGCCTGACCATGTCGACGTGGCAGCCGCCTGCATCACTTCGCGCGGCACCTGGTCGCGGATTGCCTGCAGCAGGCCGCGCGCCATGGGATCGCGAACGAGGTCGAGTTGATCGTCGACGCCGAAGAGCTCGAGCGCAGAGGCGTTCGTGTAGATGGGGGAACCGTTGCGGTCGACGATGATGATGGTGTCGGTGGTGTTGCGCGCGACGCCCTCGAGTCGGTCGAGCAGCACCTGGGTGGCCACGTGCTCGGTGTGGTCGAGCGCGGTACCGGCATACCCGCTCGGCACGCCGTCGGCGTCGGTGGTGGCACTGGCGTCGATGCGAACCCAGGTCATGCGACCCTCGCCGTGCCACACGCGGAATTCGATGCGAATGTCGCGGCCTTCCTCGACGCAGCGACGCCACGTGAGTTCGGCGTTCGCGCGGTCGCCGGGATGGGCGTTCGCCCACGGCGGCAGGCCGATGGTGGACGTGACCGTGCCCTGCACGAGCGCGCCAAATGCTGCGTTGGCCGAGGTGACTCGGCCATCGCGGTCAGCCGTGAAGAGGCCTACCGGCAGCGAATGGAGCAGATCGTCGATGGTGGCGGTCCTTTGGGGAGTCTGGAATTCGGGTCCGAGCGCATCGGGCGACCGTCAGGCCCTGCTGAAGAGGCCGGTGACGTCAGCCGAGGCGATCTCGGTGTTGAGGATGCTGGTGTACATGTCGGCCCCCGGATCGCCGTCCGACAACGCGAGGGCAGCACCGAGGAAATGAACGGTGACTACATAATGGTGCTCGGACCCTGCTGGTGCACATGGGCCAAAGTACCCAATCTTCCCTGCGCCGTTCATGGCCTGATAGGCGCCGAGCGGCACGGTGGCCTCATCGATCGACACCGCAGTGGGTGCGAGGCCGGCGATGATCCAGTGCACGAAGTCGGGTGCATCGGTGTCGGTGAGGGTGACGGCGATCTCGACGGTGCCTGAGGGGGCGGGGCCCCACGACAGCGCCGGCGCCACGTTGTCGCCGTCGCAGGTGTAGCGAGGGTCGATGGTTCCGCCCTCGGGCCATGGCGCCGTGACGCCGAGTGTCGTGGGCGGTGCGGTGGGTGGGGCCGACGGAGGCAGGGTGGAGGCGCCGACGCCGGGTTCCACCACGACCGGAAGCGTGCTGGCGGCCGTGGTGCTGATCGACTGGGTCTGGTCGGGCTTCGGTTCGCGTAGCACTCGGCCGTCGGAGCGGCACCCGGCCGCCACCATGAGTGCGACCGGAACGAGGGTGAGAAGGGCGACGCGGCGCACCTTCGCAGCCTAGGTGGAGGGCTGGGTGGATAACGTGCAGCCCGTGACCGCGCCGCTCTGCCTGCTCACTCTGCATGCGCACCCCGACGACGAGGCGTCGAAGGGCGCGCCCACGCTGGCCAAGTACAAGGCCGAAGGGGTTCGCACCGTGCTGGTGTGCTGCACCGGTGGCGAGGAGGGCGACCTCCAGAACCCGTCGTTGCGTGAGCCCGGCCAGCCGTTCCACGGCCTCACTCCCGAGGAGGAGAAGGCACTGCTGGCCGAGGTGCGACCGGGCGAACTCGAACGCAGCGCCGCCATCATCGGCTTCGACGAGGTGGTGATGCTCGGTTACCGCGACTCGGGCATGCTCGAGTCGCCGGCCAATGAACATCCGGACTGCTTCCACATGGCGCCGCTCGATGACGCCGTGGGCCGACTGGTGGCCATCATCCGTCGTGAGCGCCCGCAGGTGATCCTCACGTACGGCGACGACCAGCGCGGCTACCCCCACCCCGACCACGTGAAGGTGCACGACATCTCGCTGCCTGCCTTCGAGCGTGCTGCCGACCCGGCGTGGTACCCCGAGGCCGGGGAGCCGTGGCAGCCGTCGAAGCTGTACTACACGTCGTGGTCGAAGGCTCGATTGCTGGCGGTGCACGAGGCCATGATTCGGCATCGTGGCGAGTCGCCTTACGACCAGGAGTGGCTCGACCGGCCGGGTCACGACCACCGCATCACCACCAAGGTGCACATTGCCGAGTACCTGTGGGCACGCAGTGGTTCGCTGCGAGCCCACGCCACCCAGGTCGACCCGAGTGAACCCTGGTGGTTCGGCCTCACTGATGATCAACTGGCCGAGGTGTACCCGTGGGAGGACTGGATCCTCGCCCGATCGTTGGTGGGTGCGCCCGAACCGGGCGAACTCGAGGACGATCTGTTCATCGGTGTTCGCGTCCACCGCACAGCGGAAGCCGTGTCGTGAGCCGGGCGGTTTCTGTGCAGTACAGGGTGGCGTTCGGCAAGAACGACGAAGCCGTTGAGGGACCCGACGACGCCGAGCTCGTCGTCTCCATCGCCGCTACCGATGCCGGGCTCGAGCCCACGGTGGCGTTCATGCAGGGTCGGCTCAAGGCCACCGGACCCACCGGATCCCTGTTCTCGGTGCTGGCCGACGGATCGGCGCAGGCGGCCATCAGCCGGCTCGCATCGCGTCCCTGAGCTGGCGGTAGCCCACCGGCACGGCACCGGACTCGGCGAGGAGCGTGCGCAGCGTGGGGTCGGCGGTGACGAGATCGTGGTCGTCGATCCACAACTCGGCGGCGTCGGTGATGGCTCGCACCTCGGGTGTGTCGACGACCGGTTGCACGTGGATCTCGGTGACGCCCGGCTGCAACGACCGGATGGCGTCGTAGACGCGATCGCGGCTGCCCGCACGCCAGTCGTGGTCGAAGTGATCGGGGAAGACCACGCCCTCCTCGTCGGCGAGTCGGCGGAAGGGGAAGCCCGCTTGGCCCGCCGAGATGGTGGAGGGCAGGCGAATGGGCAACCGGAACTCGACGGCCAGTTCGAGGTAGACGTCGAAGAACTCCGGGCGCAGCATGATGGCCGACAGGTGTGGCGCGAGGTGGGTGACGTCGAGGCCCCATGCCATGGCGCGCTCGATCTGGGCGCGGCACTCGCGGAGCACCTCGGCCGGGTCGGCGTGGTTCCAGAGGTCGTCGAGGTCGCGAGGGAAGCCTCCTTCACCCGAGAGCAGCGTCGGTGCGTGGGTGATGGGGCCGAAGCGGTAGTTCGGGTGTTCGCAGTTGAGCGTGAGGTGCACCCCAAGGTCGTCGGCTGGGCTGGCCATCATGGCCGCATGCCGCGCCCATGGTGCGGGCACCATCAGGCTGGCGCAGGTGGCGACACCGTGGCGGATGGCATCGAACACGCCGACGTTGGCGGCGTGACAACTGCCGAGGTCGTCGCAGGAGATGATGACCAGTCTGGTGTCGGGGTGGTGCCCGAGTCGTTCCGCGAGAGTGGTCACGGCCGGAACGCTAGTCGCTGCACCCGCCCCACAGACCGAGATTCTCCTTGCGTGCGGCCTTCGCTGCGGCCACGAACTCGTCGACGTGAGCCACGTTCGGGGGAATCGTGAGAAGCCGGGCGAAGCCCTGCCGCATGATGTCGAGGTTCACGAACAGGCCGTCGGAGGTGCGGTACACGTAGGCGAGCAGACGGTCGTACTTGTCGCGTGCCTCGATGTCGCGTACCAGCAGCACCGGCGTGCCCTTGGGCAGCAGGCTCTTGGTGAAGTCGCTGGCCTCCGGCCCGAAGCACTGCACCGGCGTGTCGGGCTTCTTGGTTTCGGGTGTGTCGATACCGATGAGGCGAACCCGCTCCTCGGTGCCGTCGATGTCCGCCACCACCGTGTCGCCGTCGACGACGCGCCGAATGGTGGCGTTCGGGACGAGTGGGGCAGTGGTGCTGGCGGGAACCCCCGGACGCTCCGCGCCGCGGCAGGCCGTGATGAGGAGGAGGACGACCAGCAGTCGGCGCATCCGGCCGTTCTATCGGGCCGGACGTGCGTTGCGGTGACTAGAGGCGCTCGATGATGGTGCCGGTGCCGAGCCCGCCACCGCAGCACATGCTGATGAGGCCGTAGCGCCCGCCGGTGCGCTCGAGTTCGTAGAGCGCCTTGGTGACGAGGAAACCGCCGGTGCCGCCGAGTGGGTGACCGAGGGCGATGGCACCACCGTTGGGGTTGGTCTTCGCCGGGTCGGCGCCCACGGCCTTCTGCCACGCCAGTACCACCGAGGCGAATGCCTCGTTGATCTCGAACACGTCGATGTCGTCGATGGACAGGCCGGTGCGCTGGAGCATGCGCTCGGTGGCGTCGATGGGGCCGGTGAGCATCATCACCGGGTCGACGCCCACGTTGCAGGTGTCGACGATGCGAGCGCGGGGCTTCAGGCCGAGCGCCGCCGCCTTCTCCTCGGTCATCATCAGCACGGCCGAGGCGCCGTCGCTGATCTGCGACGAGTTGCCGGCAGTGTGCACGCCGTTCTCGCGGGCCACGGGCTTCAGGCTGGCGAGCTTCTCCAGTGTGGTCTCGCGCAGGCCTTCGTCGCGGGCCACGGTGTGGAACGTGTCGGCGAGGCTGCCGTCCTCGTTGCGGTCGGGGGCGTCGACCGTGACGTACTGGCCGGCGAAGCGGTCTTCCTCCCACGCCCGGATGGCGCGTTGCTGGCTATGCAGACCGAAGGCGTCGGCATCGTCGCGAGTGATGCCGTACTTGTCGGCGATGCGCTCGGCGCCCTCGAACTGCGAGGTCATCTCGTAGCGCTTGAAGTAGGTGCGCGGGATGGGCACGCCGAGGCCCAGGTTCTTGCCGCTGTTGCTGCCGATGGGCACGCGGCTCATCACCTCGACGCCGCACGCGAGTGCCACGTCGACCACGCCACTGCCCACGAGTGCGGAGGCGAGGTTGGTCGCCTGCTGGCTGCTGCCGCACTGCGTGTCGACGGTGGTGGCAGCCGTGCTGAGCGGAAGGCCGGCGCTGAGCCATGCGACGCGCGAGATGTTGAACGACTGCTCGCCCACCTGGCTGACGCAGCCTCCCACCACCTGGTCGACCTGCGTCGGGTCGATGCCGGTGCGGTCGATGAGCGCCTTCTGGACGCTGGCGAGCACCTCGGCCGGGTGCAGGGTGGAGAGACCGCCGTTGCGCTTGCCGATGGGCGTGCGGACGGCGTCGACGATGACGATGTTGCTCATGGCCGCAGCCTACGGTGATGGTCATGGCTGGCTTCAACCCTGCGCTGCATCCGTCGGCCGATGCGGTCGAGCATCGTTACATCCACGTGATCGGTTCGTCGGTGTTCGTCGACGACCGTCCCGCGGAGTCGCAGTGGTCGGTGCATTTCCTCGGGATGCACGACGACGTGGCGTGCTGGGGCGTCGATGTGCCGCACGGCGACGACCCGTCGTACGGATCGGCCATCGACCTCTACTCGTACTACGGCAGGGCGAGCGAGATCGAGTGGATGATCGCCGGCCGCGCCGTGCAGTTGGTCGACTGGGCCCGCTCCCACCGCTTCTGCGGACGCTGTGGCACACCCACCGAGATGCAGCCGAACGAACGGGCCATGAAGTGCCCCGCGTGCGGGTTGCTGGCCTTCCCTCGGCTCGCCCCGGCGATGATCACGCTCGTCACCCGCGGCGACGAGGCGCTGCTGGCACGTGGAGTGCAGTTCCGTGCCCCGATGTATTCGTGCCTCGCCGGTTTCGTGGAGCCCGGCGAGTCGCTGGAGGAGGCCGTGGTGCGCGAGGTGCGCGAGGCGGTGGGCGTGGCGGTCACCGACGTGCGCTACTGGGGCAGTCAGCCG
>CAZQPJ010000045.1:0-12568 GCA_964595105.1 uncultured Bifidobacterium sp. | reverse complement strand
GGAGTTCGACATTCGCACGCCCGCCGGGAACTGGCTCGAACTGGGCGGCTGCGGCATGGTGCATCCGAACGTGCTCCGCGCCGGTGGCCTCGACCCGGACGAGTGGAGCGGCTTCGCCTTCGGTTTCGGCATCGACCGCATGGCCAAGGAACGGCACGGCGTGGGCGACGTCCGCGACATGTACACCAACGACATTCGCTTCGTGGAGCAGTTCTGATGAAGATCGTTCACTCGTGGCTCACTGATCTGGCCCCGGTCGGCGACGACGTCGACGCAATTGCCGATGCCATCACCCACCTCGGCCTCGCCGTCGAGGATGTCGTCCGTGTCGGGGCCACCGTTCCCGGGGTCGTGACGGCGCGAGTTCTCCGTACCGAGCGTCACCCGGACGCAGCGAAGGTGCATCGTGTCTGGGTCGACACCGGCGATGGTGTGGAGCGCCACGTGTGGTGCGGTGCGTTCAACATGCAACCGGGTGATGTCATCCCGCTCGCCACGCCCGGCACCCAGATGCCCGACGGTCGTGCCATCGAGCCGAAGCCGATCCTGTCGATCGCCAGCGACGGGATGCTCTGCTCGGCTCGCGAGCTCGGTCTCGGCGACGACCACAGCGGCATCCTCATCCTGCCGGAGGGGACCCCCCTGGGTGTGCCCTACGGAGAAGCGCTCGGTCTCGGCGAGGAGATCGTGTACGACCTCGACGTGCTCCGCAATCGTCCCGACGCATACGGCCATGTGGGCGTGGCGCGCGATGTGGCTGCGCACTTCGGCGTCGAACTGCGGGCATCGGCCGCACCGCTGGGTGCAACGGGATCCGACCGCAGCGCCAGCGTCGAGATCGTCGCCGGCGACCGCTGCCCACGATTCACCACGATCGTGATGTCCAACATCGTGGTGGGTCCCTCACCGGAGTGGATGGTGCGGCGCCTCGGAGCGGCCGGGATGCGCTCGATCAACAATGTGGTCGACGTCAGCAACTACGTGATGCTGGAGACCAATCAGCCCAACCACGCCTACGACCTCGACTCCTTGGGAGGCGGCGGGTTCCGCATCCGGCTCGCAGCGGACGGCGAGACCCTGATCACTCTCGATGACGTCGAGCGCACACTGACGTCCTCCGACCTCTTGATCTGCGACGCCACCGACCGCCCCATCGGCCTCGCCGGCATCATGGGAGGTCAGAACACCGAGATCAACGCGAGCACCACCACCATTGCGCTGGAGACTGCCTGGTTCGAGCCGATGGGCGTGCTGCGCACCGTTGCGCGCATGGGCCTGCGCAGCGAGGCGTCCGCTCGATTCGAACGCGGGGTCGATCCGTACGGCATCGATGCCTCTGTCGCCCGCTTCGCGGAACTGCTTCGCCTCACCTGCCCCGATCTGGTGGTACACGTCGGCATGGTCGACGCCCGCACGGAGCACCTGCCTGCGGCGCGCACCATCGCGCTGCGGCCGTCGCGGGTCGGGCACATCCTCGGTACTGCGTTCTCCGCGGAGCGAGTCACCGAACTGCTCGAGCCGATCGGCTTCCGTTGCACCGCCGTCGACGGCGTGGTGTCGGTCGAGGTGCCATCGTGGCGGCCGGACTGCACGCTCGAGATCGACCTCATCGAGGAAGTCGCTCGTCGTCACGGCTATGCGGCGCTCGGCAAGACGGTTCCGAAGTCGACGGTTCCCGGTGGCCTCAGCCCCGTGCAGCAGCGGCGCCGTCGTCTTCGGCAGGTGTTGTTGGGCCTCGGGGCAAGCGAAGCGATGCCACACCCGTTTCTCACCGAAGGTGACCTTGCCCGCGCCGGCCTCTCGGGCGACGCTGTTCGCCTCGTCAACCCGTTGGTGGTGGGCGACGACGTGTTGCGCACCTCCCTGCGTCCGGGCCTGCTGAAGGCGATCGAGTTCAACGAGTCGCATCGCCGGACCGGAGTGGCACTGTTCGAGATCGGCCACGT
Organism: uncultured Bifidobacterium sp.; assembly: GCA_964595105.1. Classification (GTDB taxonomy): domain Bacteria; phylum Actinomycetota; class Acidimicrobiia; order Acidimicrobiales; family Ilumatobacteraceae; genus UBA668. The sequence continues at coordinate 10,622 of CAZQPJ010000045.1, read as the reverse complement.
CTACCCACCGTCGGAGACCGAACTTCCCGCAGAGTACGAAGCGCTGACGGTGGTGATCGCCGGTGCCGAGGCGCCCGCCGCCATGGACCTGTGGCGTGAGCTCGCCGCGGCGATGGGTTGGGGAGCCCGCGTCGACCAGGGCACCGTGCCGGGCGGGCTGCATCCGACGCGATCCGCCACCCTCTCGCTCGGAAAGGATGTGGTGGGGGCCGTGGGCGAGGTGCATCCCGACGTGCTCGACGCCTACGGCGTCACCGAGCGCGTCGCAGTGCTCGAGTTGCACCTCGGCGTGCTGCTGGCGACCGAACCGAAGGTGCCGCAGTGGAAGGCCACCAGTCGGTTCCCGTCGAGCGACATCGATCTGGCATTCTCCGTGCCGGATTCGGTGACGGCGGAGAAGGTCGACAAGGCGATTCGGCAGGGTGCCGGTGGCACGCTGGTCGACCTCGCCCTGTTCGACGTGTACCGCGGGGTCGGGGTTGCCGACGGTCAGCGGAGCCTCGCCTATCGCCTTCGTCTGCAGGCGACCGACCGGACGCTCACGGATGGTGATGTGGCGCAGTTGCGCGACAAGGTGATCGCGGCCGTTGGCAAGCTCGGCGCTGCGCTGCGCGCCTGATTCTCAATTCGCGCTGAGGTCGTCAGGAGCATCGGCGAGCCACGCCAGCCTGCCGCCCTGACGGCGCAACACCGCCCGCCACAGATCCCGAGGGCTCGTGGAGAACACATCGTCGAGACTCGCCGGCAGCACGATCCACGCCCCTGCCTCGATCTCGGCCTCGAGCTGCCCGGGCGACCAGCCCGAGTAGCCGCGGAACACCCGTAGGCGTTGTACGCGATGGGCCACCACCGCTGGGTCGAGTGAGAGGTCGACCGATGCAAGCGCCTCGCTCACCATGGTCCACGGCATGTCGTGGTCGCCATCCGTGTCGGGATCCGCGTCGGCGGCCCCGTCGATTTGGCCGAGTCCGATGAGCGCAGAGCGTTCAACCGGTCCTCCGTCGAACAGCACGGCCGGGGGGACCATCAGGTCCGACCAACGGTCGATCGGGTCGGTCGGCAGCACCTGTGTCGGGCGATTGATGACCACGCCGACGGCTCCGTCATCGCCGTGATCGATCATGTGCACCACCGTGCGGTCGAAGTTCGGGTCCTCGAGTGGGGGAGTGGCGACCAGCAGCCGTCCCTTGATCGGAGAACTTCGGTCGGGTCGGGAACTCACGACCACATTGTGCACGTCTGAAGGGCGTTCGAGGCCGCCCCGGCCGAAGAAGGAGGATCATGTTCAAGCAGAGTCGTCGGCGCGTTCGCTCCGTCTACGCGACTGGCGCCGTGGCCGCCGCCCTCGTGGTGGGCGCCGTGGTGTTGGCGGTGCAGATGCTCGGCAACCCGTTCCGCACCGTGGCGGTCGATCGTTCGTTGCCGCCAGTGTTGGTCCAGTTGCGCGACCTCAGCGATTTCCATGCCGCGCAGGGGCAGTTCGAGGTGACCGTCGACCACGAGGACGACGTGTCGTTGCTGCCGTCGTTCATCGCCGGCGAACGTGTGCAGTACGCAGCGATCGGTTCCGTCGATGCCACGGTCGACTTCGGTGGGCTGTCGGCGACCGCCGTGCAGGTGTCGGACGATCGGCGCTCGGTGACCGTGCAACTCCCCGAACCAGTGCTGGCAGCACCGGTGCTCGACCTCGAGAGGAGTCACGTGATGAACCGAGATCGTGGCCTGCTGAACCGGGTGGGCGGTCTGTTCTCCGACAACCCCACCAGCGAGTCGACCCTCGAGGCCGCCGCCGTGGAGAAGATCGCGGCGGCTGCTGCTGCATCGAACGTGCGTGACAGGGCCAGGGAGAACACGCGGTCGATGCTGTCATCGCTGCTCGGCTCGCTCGGTTTCGAACACGTCGAGGTGCAGTTCGGCGTCTGACCGAGGCGGTTGTTGTATGAGAATACAGATATCTGTATGATCATGCGCCTATGTTGAAGGTCGGCATCATCGGTGCCTCGGGTTACACGGGGGCGGAACTCCTTCGTCTCTGCGCCCAGCACCCACAGTTCGAGCTGGCGTACGCCACGGGCGACACCCAGGCCGGGGTGAAGGCGCGTGAGCTCTACCCGAGCCTGGCCGCCTCGTATCCCGACCTGGTGTTCGAGGCGTTCGACGCGTCCGCTGCGGATGGCCTCGACGTGGTGTTCCTCGGCCTGCCGCACGAGGCGAGCATGGCGATGGCGCCGGCGTTGATCGGTCGTGTCGGTTGCATCGTCGACCTCTCGGCCGCCTACCGGTTGAAGGACGCCAGCCTCTACCCACAGTGGTACGGATTCAGCCACGACCAGCCGGAACTTCTCGCCGAAGCGGTGTATGGGCTTCCCGAGACACATCGGGCCGAGCTTGCCGGAGCTCGTTTGGTGGCCACGCCGGGGTGTCACGTCACGGCTGCCACGCTGGCGCTCGCACCGCTGGTGGCCGACGGCCTCATCGCTCGCACGGGGATCGTCGTCAACAGCATCACTGGTGTCAGTGGCGCTGGCCGCACACCCAAGCCGAACACGATGTTCTGCACGGTCGACGAGGATGTGCAGGCGTACGGCCTGCTCGATCACCGGCACACGCCCGAGATCGAGCAGGAGGTGGGCGCGCAGGTGTTGTTCACCCCGCATCTGGCTCCGATGAGTCGCGGCATCCTCGCCACCTGTTACGCCCAGCCGGTCGGCGGCGCCACCACCGAGACGGTGCTCGACTCGCTCCGCAGTAGGTATTCGGGCGAACCGTTCGTGGTGGTCGACACCGCATCGCCCAGCACCAAGGCGACGCTGGGGAGCAACGCCGCTCACCTCACGGCTCGGGTCGACCAGCGCACCGGCACCGTGGTGGTGCTCTCGGCCATCGACAACCTTGCGAAGGGTGCGTCGGGTGGCGCGGTGCAGGCTGCCAACGTGGCGATGGGGCTCCCCGAAACCCTTGGCCTCAGTGCGGTGGGGATGTTCCCGTGAGCGCCACTCCCAGCGACAAGGCAGCGGTGCTCGTGGAAGCACTGCCCTACATCCGGCGCTTCGCGGGGCAGGTCGTGGTGGTGAAGTACGGCGGCAACGCGCTCGCCGGCGCTTCCGACGACGACGCGCTGTCGCTGTTCGCCGAGGACGTGGTGCTCATGCGCCAGGTCGGCATGCGGCCCGTCGTGGTCCACGGTGGCGGCCCGCAGATCAGTGACCTGATGAAGCGACTCGGCAAGGAGACCGAGTTCCGCGATGGTCTGCGTGTCACAGATGCAGAGACCGTCGACATCGCCCGGATGGTGTTGATCGGCCAGGTCAATCCTCAACTTGTTGCGGCCATCAACGTGCACGGCACATTGGCCGTGGGTGTCAGCGGCGAGGACGCCGGGCTCATCCGGGCCGTGCCCCGTGACCCTCAACTCGGGTTCGTCGGCGATGTCGACTCGATCGACCCCACCATTCTTCGCTCGCTCCTCGACGACGGTTTCATCCCTGTCGTGGCTCCCATCGGCGCCGATGCCGAGGGGCAGGCCTACAACATCAATGCCGACACGGTGGCCGGAGCCATCGCGGAGGCCCTCGGCGCCGAGAAGCTCGTGTACCTCACCGACATCGAGGGTCTGCGTCGTGTGGTGAACGACCCGGCGAGTCTCATCCGCCAGACGACTCCCGACGAACTCGATGCCCTCATGGCCGATGGCACCATCGCCGGCGGCATGATCCCGAAGGTCGAAAGCTGTGTGCACGCCGTCCGTTGCGGCGTCCGGCGGGCTCACATTCTCGACGGTCGCATTCCGCACGTGCTGTTGCTCGAGGTGTTCACCGACGAGGGGATTGGAACGATGGTCAGATGAGCAGTCACGCATTCGCCACCGATGGCATGGACCACTGCCCGTTCATGCCGGTCTTCGGCGCGCCACAGGTGATGTTCGAGCGTGGCAGCGGCACCGAACTGTGGGATGCCGCCGGGAAGCGCTATCTCGACTTCCTCTGCGGTCTCGCCGTCACGTCGTTGGGCCATGCGAACCCGGTCATCGCCGAGGCCGTCTCGAGGCAGGCCGGCACGTTGCTGCACGTCAGCAATCTGTTCGCCAACCGGGTGGCCACCGACGCGGCGGTCTCGTTGAATGCGTTGCTGCACGAGGCGACCGGCGAGGTGGGTCAGGTGTTCTTCTGCAACAGCGGCGCCGAGGCGAACGAGGCCGCGCTGAAATTGGCACGCAAGTTCGGTGGGCGCGGCCGTCATGCGGTGGTGAGTGCCTTCGGCAGCTTCCACGGCCGCACACTGGCGTCGCTCGCGGCCACCGGTCAGCCGGCGAAGCACGAGCCATTCCAGCCGATGCCCGATGGGTTCCGGCACGTGGCGCTCAACGACCTCGCCGCACTCGAGGGCGCCATCGACCCGTCGGTGTCGGCGGTGCTCCTCGAGACCGTGCAGGGTGAGGGCGGTGTCGTGCCTGCCGATGTCGAGTACCTGCGTGCGGTCAGGGAGCTCTGTGACCAGCGGGGCCTGCTGCTGATGATCGACGAGGTCCAGACGGGCTTTGCCCGCACCGGGCGCTGGTTCGGTTTCCAACACGCCGGCATCGTGCCCGACGTGGTCACCATGGCGAAGGGAATGGGCAACGGCTTCCCGGTGGGAGCAGTGTGGGCCAAGCGGTCGGTGTCGGCGGTGTTCCAGCCGGGCGATCACGGCAGCACCTACAGCGGCACCGCCATCGCCACCGCCGTCGTGTCGGCGGTGATCGCCGAGATGCGGCGCCTCGACGCGCCGGCGCTGGCGCATCAGCGCGGTGCCGAACTGGTTGCCGGTCTGCAGACACTGTCCGGTGTGGCCTCGGTTCGGGGCCATGGGCTGTTGCTGGCTGCGGAACTCGTGCCGGGTCTCGACGCGAAGTCGGTCTACCTGGCGGCGCTTCGGCGTGGTCTCGTCACGAATGCCGTCACCGGAACGGCTCTTCGTCTTGCTCCGCCCCTCACCGTGTCGTCCGAGCACATCGCCGAAGCCGTCGCCATCCTCGCCGACTCCATCGCGGAGGTCCAACAGTGACTCGCCACTTCCTCGACATCACGGATCTCACGCTCGACGAACTCCACCTCGTGCTCGACCTGTCGTCGCGTCGTGGTCTGCCGCGCGTGCTCGAAGGGCAGGGCGCGGCGCTCATCTTCGAGAAGCCTTCGAACCGGACGCGTCACTCGATGGAGATGGCGGTGGTGCAACTTGGTGGTCACCCCATCTACACGCGCGGTGAGGAGGTCGGATTCGACGTGCGCGAGCCCGTGGAGGACATCACGCGTGTCATGGCGGGCTACCACGCGGTGCTGGCGGCGCGTGTCTTCCAGCATTCCGTGGTGGAACGCATGGCGGCGGTCAGTCCGGTGCCGGTGGTCAACATGCTCAGCGACATCTCCCACCCGCTGCAGGCCGTCGCCGATGTGCTGGCGATGCACGAGGTGCACGGCCCTCTGGCCGGTCGGCGCGTGGCGTTCGTGGGCGACTGGAACAACGTGTCGAGGTCGCTTGCCGAGGCATGTGTGATGTTGGGTGCCGAGGTGTCGCTCGGCTGCCCGCACGGCTTCGATGCGTCGGCAGAGGAACTCGCTCGTATCGACGGCCTCGGAGCGGGTTCGATCGTCCAGACCGACGATCCTCTCGCCGCGGTTGCCGGCGCCACCGCCGTGCACACCGACACGTGGACCTCGATGGGGCGGGAGGCCGAGAAGGCGGAGCGCGCCACGATCTTCGCCGACTACTCGGTGACGCCCGCCATGATGTCGAAGGCCCTGCCGGATGCGGGCTTCTACCACTGTCTGCCTGCCTACCGCGGCTACGAGGTCGCAGCCGAGGTCATCGACGGCCCGCAGAGCCACGTGGTGCGGCAGGCACACAATCGGCTCCATGCCGCACGAGGCGTGTTGGCGTTCCTGATGGGGGTGAGGTGACCATGTCATCGAAGGTGCAGCGACAGCAGGCGATCGCCAAGCTCGTCGCTCAACATGCCGTCACGAACCAGCCTCAGTTGGTGGAACTGCTGGCCGACAACGGCATCACCGCCACGCAGGCCACCGTGTCGCGAGATCTCGAGGACCTCGGCGCGGTGAAGGTGAGGGTGCCGGGCGGCGACACCGTGTACGCCATTCCCGAGTACGAGCCCGCACGCCTCGCACCCGAAGACCAGCTGCGGCGCGTCATGGGTGAGTGGGTGGCCGAGGTGCGACACAGCGGCAACCTGGTCGTGCTGCGCACTCCACCGGGTTGCGCGCACGTCGTTGCATCGGCGCTCGACCGGAGTGCCATGAAGGGTCTGCTCGGAACGGTGGCAGGCGACGACACGCTGCTGTGTGTCGCCGACGAAGACACGGGAGGGCTCCGCATGGCGAAGCACCTGCGCGATCTGGCGGGCCTCCAGTGAGCACCGCCGACGGCAACACGCTCTGGCACGGCCGCTTCGAGGGCGGACCCGCAGCGGAGCTGATGGCGTACACCGAGAGCCTGTCGTTCGACATCCGTCTGTGGCCCGATGACATCGCCGGTTCGCGGGCTCACGTGCGTGGTCTCGCTCGCGTCGGGCTGCTGTCCGACATCGAGCGCGACGCCGTGCTCGTAGCGCTCGATGTCGTGGCCGAGGAGCTCTCGACGGGCACGTTCGCGTTCGCTGCGAGCGACGAGGACATTCACACTGCGGTGGAGCGTCGTGTCACCGAACTCGCTGGTTCGGCGGGTGCCAAGTTGCACACCGGTCGCAGTCGCAACGACCAGTCGGCCACCGATGTCCGTCTGTGGCTGAAGCGCGAACTCATCTCGATCGCCGAACGCGTGGTGACCCTGGAGGACGAGTTGTTGCGTCGCGCGGTCGATGCGGGCTCCGTGTACCTGCCGGGCTACACCCACCTCCAGCGAGCACAGCCGGTGTTGCTGGCCCATCATCTGCTTGCGCACGGCTGGGCGCTCAGCCGTGGCGTCGAGCGCATTCTCGACGCACTCGACCGCATCGATGTGTCGCCCCTCGGTGCCGGAGCACTTGCCGGTTCGTCGTTGCCGCTCGATCCCGACTTCACTGCTGCAGAACTCGGTTTCGCCGCGCGGTTCGAGAACTCGCTGGATGCAGTCGGCTCGCGTGACCATGTTGCCGAGGCGTTGTTCGCCCTCGCCCTCATCGGTATCGATCTCTCGCGCATCGGTGAGGAGTTCGTACTCTGGACCACCGACGAGTTCGGGTTCGCGAAGCTCGACGACGGGTACGCCACCGGCTCATCGATGCTGCCGCAGAAGAAGAACCCCGACATTGCCGAGCTCGCTCGCGGCAAGGCGGGGCGCATCATCGGCAATCTCACCGGCTTCCTGGCCACCATGAAGGGTCTGCCGCTCAGTTACAACCGCGACTACCAAGAAGACAAGGAACCGTTGTTCGATGCGGTCGACCAGGTCGGTCGGGCACTCGGCGCGGTCACCGGCATGATCGCCACCGTCACGTGGGTTCCAGAGCGGATGCAGGCGGCCGCCGATGCCGAGACCACGTCTGCCACCGACCTCGCCGAATGGTTGGTCGAGCGAGGGACGCCCTTCCGTGAGGCGCACGCCATCGTGGGCGCGCTCGTGCGGCGGACGCTTGCGGGGGAGGCACCGCTGCGCGATCTCGTCGCTGGCCATCCGGAACTCGGTGCCGCAGCAGCAGCGCTCGTGGCGCCGGGTGTGGCCGTCACTCGTCGCACCACGCCGGGCGGTGCGGGCCCGGTGCCCGTGGCGCAACAACTCGAACGGTTCCGAGCAAGGGTGGCCCAACAGCGCGCAGCCGTGGCCGGCGACGTTCGTTGAGCCCTGCGGTCGCCCCTCAGAGAGGGCCGGCCTCCCAGCGAAGCCAGTAGCCGTGTGGATGGGCGGTCGCCAGACGGTCGACGGTTCGATCACCGCTGCGCCATCGCACCATGGTGATCACGGTGATGTCCTCGGCAGGGTCGGTGGTGGGAACGGGCAACTCCGGTGTCAGGGCCGGGCTCTCCGCGATCACCCACGACAGGTCGGACTCCGCTCCGAGTTCCTCCAGGGTGTCGAGGTAGGCGCTTCGCTGGAGAGGGCTCAGGTAGTTGAGCACCCAACTGTTGGTCACCACGGGGTGACCATCGCGGCTCGCCTCGCGCACCAACGGTGCCAGACCATTCACCGCGTCGCCGGTGCGCACGTCGGGTGGGTGTAGTCGGGCCAGTTCGATTGCGCTCACCAGCCGGGCGAATCGATCGGCCTGGTCGGGCCACACGCACGCCTCGAGCCAGCGGACCTCGTCGTCGTCGAGTACGTCGATGGGGGCTGCATCGAGGCCGATCGAGCGGGCGATGTGCGGCATCCCAGCAGGAATCGGCACGGCTCCGTGCGTGGCGCACTGCAGCGACACACCAGCGTCGTCGCCGACCTCGCTGGCAGGCCCGCTGGCGGGCTCGTAGCGGTAGTGGTAGCGGGGGAGCAACAGGTTCAGGCCGGCGCTGGTGCCCACGTCGACGTGTGCGAGGGCACCCTGTTCGCGGTGCAGGAGTCCGAAGGCGGGAAGGAAGGTTGCGCACCGGCCGACCTCGTTGGTCTGGGTCGATCTCGTGGCGATGATGGCGGCCAGCGCGTCGCGGTGGTTCCGTACGAACCGGCGGAAGGCTGCCGCGGGGTCGCTGGTTTGCGTCGTGCCGCCAATGTTCGGGTAGTGAGCAGCGAGTTCTTCTCCGATGCCGCCGAGCAAGAGGTGATGCACGGCGGCGAAGAGCAGTACCGGAATCTGCTGTTGCTCGGGTGCCCGTTGCAGCAGGGCGAGCACCTCAGGGTCGTCCGCCGCCTCGATGGAGAGGCGTGCATAGAGCGGGGCGCGCGGCGAGGCGTGCTGCGCGAAGTCGAGGAACCGTCGGGAGAGTTCGGTCGCATCCGCCACGGTCGGCACGCTAACGGAGGGAGCGAAATGCCGTTGTGCATGGCAACATGGCGGGCCTATGGATCTGCTCGCCGACCTCGAGGCCCGTGGCCTCGTGCACGACACCACCGACCGTGAGGCCCTGCGGGCCCGGCTCGCGGCGGGATCGATCGGCCTCTACATCGGGTTCGATCCCACCGCCGACTCCCTGCACGTCGGGCACCTGGTGGGTCAGCTCTACATGCGCCGCTTCCAGATGGCGGGCCACCGACCCTTCCCGCTCGCCGGTGGCGCCACGGGCATGATCGGCGATCCGGGTGGCCGCAGCGAGGAGCGCAACCTCCTCGATGACGACACCCTGCGTCACAACGTTGAGTGCATCAAGGCCCAGCTCAGCAGGCTTCTCGACTTCGAGCCCGGCCCCTACCAGGCCACGCTGGTCAACAACGCCGACTGGACCACGCCGGTCTCGATGCTCGAGTTCCTTCGCGACGTGGGCAAGCACTTCACCGTCAACCAGATGATCGCCAAGGACTCGGTGCGCAGTCGCATCGAGAGCGAGCACGGCATTTCGTACACCGAGTTCAGCTACATGCTGCTGCAGGCGAACGACTTCCGTCACCTCTACGAGGCGCACGGCGTGGAGGCTCAAGCCGGGGCGAGCGACCAATGGGGCAACATCACGGCTGGTGTCGAGCTCATCCGGCGTCGTCTCGGCAAGCAGGCATTCGCCATCACGCACCCGCTCATGGTGAAGAGCGACGGCTCGAAGTTCGGCAAGTCGGTCGGCGGGGCGGTGTGGCTCGATTCGGCTCGCACCTCGCCCTACCAGTTCCGCCAGTTCTGGGTGCAGGTCGACGACGCCATGGTGGCCACCTACCTGCGAATGCTGTCGCTGCGCCCGCTCGACGAAATCGAGGCACTGGTGGCTGAGCACGAGGCGTCACCCGAGCGGCGCGCTGCGCAGCGGGCCCTGGCCGACGAGCTCACGACGATGGTGCACGGTCCTTCGGCTGCAGCGGCCGCCGAAGGGGCTGCAGCCGTGCTCTTCGGGGGCGACCCGACCACTGCGTCGGCATCGGTGCTCGACGTCGTTGCTGCCGAGGTGCCATCGGTGGCACTGCCCGACTCGCTCGAAGGTCTGCGGGTCCACGAGCTGCTGGTAGCTGCGGGGGTGGCCAAGTCGAACAGCGAGGTGACGCGTCTGCTCGCCCAGGGCGCAGTGCGGGCAGGAAATCGCGTCCTTTCCGAAGATGGCCTTGTATCGTCATCCGACCTGCTCAGCGGCCGTTTTCTGCTCCTCCGCAAGGGTAAGCGAGACTTTGTCGTCGGAAAACTTTCCGAACGAGGTTGATGCCCACGGATGTGGCCGCTAGCGTAGCCCCTCGCTCCAGTGAGCCTTGCGCCACTGGAACCCGGCACCAACAGTTCGGCTGAGTGCCCAGAGCGACCGCTCGTTTCGAGCGTCGGCTCCTTGAAAACGGAAGAGAAGACTGAACGCCAGTGCGGGCAGCGACAGACGGCCTTCGGGCCTGCTGGACGCTGTCTGTCAATTCAAAAGTCCACGAGGTCCCAACCTCGTGGCAAATCAAGTCAGATCTGAGCATGGGCCGGCTATTCCCCGGTACCGCTCGGCTCTACACAAATCGTTCGGCCGACACCTCGGTGGAGGTCGACATGGTTTCGTTGGAGAGTTTGATCCTGGCTCAGGACGAACGCTGGCGGCGTGCTTAACACATGC
>CAZQPJ010000044.1:9688-12658 GCA_964595105.1 uncultured Bifidobacterium sp. | reverse complement strand
ACGATCACCGTCGGGCAAGCTCAGGCATCCAGCGAAAAACGATACACATTCGTCTACATCTCGTTGTTAGAAACGACCTTCGTCGGCCGGCGGGAGGTCGGCGGCGTCAGCCCGGTCGCGAAGCCGTTCCGTCGCGAGTTTGTTCGTGCGGAGGTCGTCGACCGAGATGAACGGAACCCGCAGCCCGCCCACATCGACCACGACTCGGTGCTCATACGCATCTTCGAAGCCCAGCCCGGTGGCGAAGGTGAGGATGTCGATCCGTTGCGGTTCGCGTCCGAGTTGCACAACGACGTCGGGTTCCTCGAAGTCGGACGCAGCGAGACCGAGCCCACCGAAGCCGAACGCTTCCAACGCTGCGACGACGCGTCGCGCGTTCGAGGGATCGGTCCACACCCAGACGTCCAAGTCCTTCGTATAACGGGGATGCCCATGGGCAGCGAGCGCGTACCCGCCGACGATCAGGAAGCGAACGTCACGGTCGACGAACGATCGTAAGAACTCTTGGAAGTCGGGGTTCAGTTCCATGGGACCACCCGTGATGTTCGCGTCGGAGTTTCTCGACCGCATCGATGCGCTCGGCGACCGGCCGCGTCACCCAGTAGCGCCACGGTTCGTCGGGATCATCGAGTCGCCGCTTCGTGACTACGCGCTCGATCGACGTCATAGGGCAATTCTACCGAGTGTGCCGGCTGTGACCCGACGACGCCCCGCACATATCGCCCGCCCAGAATCACTTGCCAAGCGCGCCCCTACCGGGCACTCGGCACTAGCCGTCCGATTCGTGTCGCGGCTCCACCGCCATGCCTGGCGGTCCACTCGCGACATGCTCCGGTCGTGCGCCATCTGGACCCCGATGGTGTCGCGACTTCATCGCCATCAATGGCGGTCCAGCCGCGACATGAACGGGGATGAGCGCCGATCTGCCGTTAGGTCGCTGGACACCGCCGCCCGGTTCGGGCATTGGGCGCTACCAGTTCGTCACCGTCGAACTTGTTCCAGCCACTTCTCAACAGCCACTGGAGAGCGAAGCGTGATGATTTCTGCTTGAGAGGCATGAGCTTCGATCTGGGCGAGCAGTTCGGGCCGGTTGATGCGTCGCCATCCAATCGTCCACCTCCAGAAGTCGCGACGCTCGCGTCCCCTTCTCACTGCTCGCCAAGCGCAACGCCACAGCGAAACATCGAGGATGACCACCGTGTCGGCACGGTGGAGCCGGGGCTCAACGTCGTCGTAGGGACCGAGATCTCCGTCCATGATCCACCGGTCCGCACTCGCGAGGTCGTGCTGACGCTGAGTCCAAAGTGCCCGCGGCATGACGTCGAGTTCGTCGTTCCAGAACTCTTTGTCGAGTTCGACAGACGGGATACACGTGATGGCTGCGAGGCGACGCGCGAGAGTCGACTTCCCGGAACCACCCCGCCCGAAGATGACCACTCTGTCCACCCATCAAGTCTCGTCGATCCGGCGGCGCGACACTGAGGTGCCGAATCCGCCGCGCACCGAACTGCCGTTCGGCCCAGCCGTTGCGCCACGTCTCGGCGGTGATCTGCACTCCCTGATTGCGCCGACCAACCGAGGCCGCACCATCACCGTCGAGAGAGTCAGCCCTCGAGGTCGTACCGATACACATTCGTCTCGCGCGGTTCGAATCCGATGCGTTGGTACAGACGGTTGGCGGCCTCGCGTGACGGACGCGATGTGAGGTCGACCGTCTTCGCCCGCTTGGAGCGGGCGAGGTCGAGCGCGAACCGGTTCAGCAGATCCCCAACTCCGTGCCCACGCGCCGAGTCGTCGACCACCACGTCCTCGATCCACGCCCGCACACCGGTGGGAATGCGGAACACCACCAGCGTCAGGGTGCCCACGATCACCCCGTCGAGACGGGCCACCAGCACATCGCTAGCCGGCGATTCCACCATCTCGGCCACCTCCGCGGCCGTGGGCGGCGGTGAACTCCTCGACAATTGGGGAATGAGGCGGGCGAACGCCTGCACCAACTCATCACTGGCCTCGGATGCGATCTCGATGACGGGACTCACGCCGATCACGCTACGGCACGACCCACGCTCGGCACGGGGCATATGGTGCGGCAATGGAACCATCACGCGCCCTGGCCATGGCCCTCGAGCCCGTGGTCGGGCAGGTCTACTTCTCGCCCGAGTGCCACGCCAACTACGTCGAGCTCGGCTTCGACCCGAGCAGAGGCGAGGCCAACGGTGTGGCACTGCCCGACGGCCCCGCCTACTTCACCAGCCGCGGCTCGCTGATGGGCCAGGTGCCGGGCGAGGTGGTGGCCGCAGCGTTCGCCGTGTTCAACCCGCAGGCCGTGGTGCCCAGCGTGGCCAAGGGCTGGAGCCTCACCGACGCAGCCACCATCTGCGCCGCTCGAGACCGCGGCGCCATCGCGCAACTCGAGCGCGTGCTCGGTGCCGAGCCCACCGGCGCCCAGCGTGCGGCCGACCTTCTCGCGGCCGCCGTCGCTCCGCTGCGACCCGAAGGCAGGGCACTGTTCGCCGGCACGCTGGCCCAGCCGACGCCCACCACTGTGCTCGGCCGCGTGTGGCGCCTCGGCGACATGCTGCGCGAGTACCGCGGCGACAGCCACACCGCCGCCTGGATCAGCGCCGACCTCGACGCCACCGAGATCGGTCTGTTGAGCGAGCTCTACTGGGGCCTGCCGATGCGCACCTACAGCCGCACACGCGCATGGACCGATGCACAGTTCGACGCCGCACACGATCGCCTGCGCAGCCGCGGCCTCGTCGACGAGACCGGCTTCACCCCCGCAGGGCGTGACCTGCGCGAACAGGTGGAAGTGAACACCGATGCCCAGATGACACGCGCCATGGCTGCGCTCGGCAATGATCTGGATGAACTGCTCCACATCCTCACGCCGTGGGGTGCCGCCATCAGAGCCGCCAAGGGCTATCCCGCCAGCGGCCCGCACGATCTCGCCGAACACGCCAC
>CAZQPJ010000044.1:0-9588 GCA_964595105.1 uncultured Bifidobacterium sp. | reverse complement strand
CCACCGCCACCGCCGCCGACCCGGAACTCATCACCCGCGATGGCAACCCGTTCAGGCTCAGCAGCCTCCGCGGTCGAAAGGTGCTGCTGGTCGCCTGGTCCACGTATTGAGGCTGCCGCACCAGCCTGCCCGGGTGGCAGGCGCTCCACAGCGAACTCGAACCGCTCGGCCTCACCGTGGTGACGGTGGCCCTCGACGTGGTGCCCGAGCACACGCACCAGTGGATCGACGCCGCGAACCCCACGCACCCGTCGCTCATCGACGTCACGCACTGCACCGGTGACCTGTTCGGCTTCTCGAACATCCCGATGGCTGTGTGGATCGACGAGACCGGCACCATCGTGAGGCCGGCCGAGAGCGCGTCGATCGAGCGCAGCCCGCTGCGCGACATGGACATTCCCGACGGCCTGCCGCCCAGGCTCGACACCACGTTCCGCGTGGTGAAGGCCATCCCCGATGTGAGCACCGAGTACCGCGCCGCCGTGGTCGACTGGGCACACCGTGGCGCCGACTCGCCCTACGCGCTCAGCCCCGACGAGGTGGTGGCACGCAGCCAGCCGCGAGGGCAGAACGAGGCCCGCGCAGCGGCGTGCTTCGACCTCGGCCAACACCTGCGCCGCACCGTGGGGCCCGACGCGGCGGTGCCGTGGTGGCGAGAGGCCCACCGACTGTTCCCGTCGAACTGGACCTACAAGCGCCAGGCATGGACCCTCGTCACCACGCCCGAAGGCGCCACCGAGAACGACCTCATGCAGGGGCCGAACGAGGTGTACGAGGGCAACTGGCTCGACGATGTCATCGCCGGTGGCGGCGGCGAGGCCTACGTGGTGCTGCCGCAGCTCTGACCGCTCAACGGTCGGCCGCCACCGCCAACACCTTCGCAAGGAAATGCCCCTGCTCGTCGAGCGTCCGGCCAAGGTCGTACACCACGAGTTCGGCCAGCCGGGCACCGACGGTGGGCATGGGGCTCACCACCTCACCCTCCACCTCCCACGACGTGCCACCGTCGTCGCGAGGTACCAACCGCTGCACTCCACCCACGGTCGCCGGCACGCCCCGAGTCGTCACCTGCCAGGTTCCTTGATAGGAGCCGTCCGGCCGGGCCGCATCCCACACCTCGTGCTGTTCCACCACGTTCGAGGGCGAGAAGAACCGTGATGCGAACACCGGTGCCACGGCGGGCACCTCACGGCGTGTTCGCACCGAGGTGACCCCGCCGCGACTCGAGCAGTCGACGATGCGCACCTCGATGTGGCCGAGCGCCCGGAACATCGCCACCACGCTGTTGGGCGTGGTGAGAGCTCGGAACACCGCAGCGGGGGGTGCTGCGAGGTTCGTCACGTGCCAGACCTTCATGAGCAGATGTTCGCGAAACGGTCGACCGGCGGGGCAGGGTCCAATGGCCCGTTTCCGCATGGCCTCAGTCGGTCGCACCGATAGATTCGTGCCGATGGATCATGTCCGCTGGCTCGACGAACCGGCTCTGCGCCGGCCGATCGTCATCGCGGCGTTCACGGGTTGGAACGACGCCGGCGACGCTGCCAGCACCAGTGTTCGACATCTGGTCGAAGCTTGGGGTGCCAAGGCCCTCGCCGAGATCGACCCTGAGGAGTTCACCGACTTCGCCACGGTGAGGCCGCATGTTCGCCTCACCCCCGAGCGCACCCGAACCATCGTGTGGCCCACCGTCGGCGCGTGGCATGCCAGCACTCCCGGCGGTGACGTCATCCTGGTGCTCGGCCCCGAGCCCGCACTTCGGTGGCGCCTGTTCAGCGAACAGCTCATCGGCATCGCCCACCGGTTCGAGGCATCGCTGGTGCTCACCCTCGGTGCACTCCTTGCCGACGTGCCCCACACGCGCCCGGTGCAGATCATCGGGACCGCCACCGACCAGCACCTCATCGATCGATTCGACCTCCAACGCAGCCGTTACGAAGGCCCCACTGGCATCGTGGGTGTGTTGCACGATGCGTGCACGAAGGCCGACCTACCGTCGGCGTCGCTGTGGGCCGCAGTGCCCGCCTATGCCTCGCAGGTACCGTCGCCGAAGGCGGCCATGTCGTTGGTCGAGCGAGCGTGCGACATCATCGGCACCCCCGCACCCGTCGCCCGACTGCGCGCCGAGGCCGAGGACTACGACCGGCGGGTGACGTCGTTCGTCGCCGACGACGGCGACCTCATCGGCTACGTCGCCCGCCTCGAGTCGATGGCCGACGATGGTGACCTCGACGAGTTCGACGACGACGAGGACGACTACGACGATGACGACACGGTCGGCGGCGAACTGGCAGACGCCGACACGGTCGGGGACGAGTTGGCAGGCGAACTCGACAGCGACGAACTGATGGCAGAGGTCGAGCGCTTCCTCCGCGACCAGGGCCCCGACGGAAGCTGAGCCCATCGGTGCGACCGGGTGAGGCTCAGTGCGGCTCGCCCCGCCACACCGGCGAGCGCGGCGCCTCGAACGCAGCCGCCAAGGGCGCCCCGTCGATGGCGGCAAAGCCCATCGGACCCCACCACTCTGCACCTGCCGTCGGGTGCGGCAACGCGTCGCGGCCGAACCAGCCCACCCCGTCGGTCTCGAGCGGGTGGCCCTGGAGTTCGCCGCCGGTGGCACGACAGTGGAACAGCAGGAGATACATCGCGAAGCGCGTGAAGCCCATGCGTTGCCCATCGATGACCGCCAGCAGTTGCACCGGTTCGCACTCGATGCCGGTCTCCTCCAGCACCTCCTTCACCACCACCTCACTGGCCGAGTAGCCGATGTCGGCCCAGCCGGTGGGGTACAGCCACACGCCACTGTCGGGCCGCTTCACCAACAGCACCTCACCGGCGTCGTTGCCGACCACGGCACCCACGGCCACCTTCGGGGTGACGTAGCCGGGTACGCCCTCACCCACCGACTCCATCCACTCCTGCACGAAGTGATCGGTCTCGCGCCGCACCTCGAGCGCCTCGTCGGCCGCAGCCTTGATGTCGGCCGCTACGTGCAGCACCTCCTCGAAACGCTCTCGCTCGTAGAGGTTCTGTGTGAAACCGAGGCCGGTGCGCGCGATGCCCGCCAACGTCTCGCTCCAGCGCACGAGGTCACGCGTGAAGTCGGCGGGGTCGGCAGCGCTCACGGCCGCGACCCTAGGCCACCGACGAAGAGGCGGTCGACCCCCGATGCCCCTTCGCACTTCTCGTACACTCGCCTCGTGCCGTCGTTGCGAGTTGCCCTCCGTTGGTGCGCTGCCACGATCGCCTGCGTGCTGCCATCCGCCTGCACCAACGACACCGCCGTCACCACTTCCACCTCCACCGCCTCGGTCGTCAGCGACACCGTCGCCAGGGCCGACGACGGCACCCTGGTGCTGGGTGCCATTCTGCCGAGAGGCGGTGTGGCACCCGAGTTGGGTGTCTCGCTCCGCGCTGCGGTCGACCTCGCCGTCGGCGAGATCAACGCTGCCGGAGGAGTGTTGGGACAGCAGGTGAAGCTCATTGTTCGCGACGAGGGCGACAACGCCGCCAGCGCACTCCTCGCCGAACAGGAACTGGTGCAGTTGGGCGTCGACGCCATCATCGGCCCCACCTCGTCGATCGACACTCTCGGCACGCTCAGCACGGCCGTGGAGCAACGCGTGCTCACGTGTTCACCCACTGCGTCGGCACTGGCGCTCGACGATTTCCCCGACAACGGCCTGTTCATTCGCACCGTGCCGAGCGACTCGCTGCAAGCCCGGGCGCTGGCGCGGGTCGTGGAGGAGTCAGGGAGCAGCAGCGCCGCCGTGGTGTATCTCGATGACGCCTACGGCCGTCCCCTCGCCGAGGCCACCGAGGCAGCAATGCGGGCCAACGGCACCGTGGTGGCCACCTCCGTCGGGTTCCAGTCGGGCGCGGACTCCATCGAGGCGGCGGTGAACGACGTGGCCGACGTCGCCCCGCCCGTGGTGGTGGTCATCGCCGACAAGTCCACCGGCCCGGCCATCATCAGCGCTCTCGACGACGCCCTCGGTTCCACCGCGCCCACCTATGTGGTGAACGATGCGATCCGCCGACCCGATGCGTCATCCGTGCCATTCGGCCGAGGCCTCGTGGAACGCGTCGTCGGGGTGTCGCCGCTCGCGTACTCCCTGTCGAAGGATTTCCTCGCAGCGCTCGACGAGCTCGACCCCGACGCGACCGGGCTCTTCGCTGCCAACGCCTACGACTGCGTGAATCTCATCGCGCTGGCGGCCGAGGCGGCCGACTCCACCAACGCCTTCGACATCGCGTCGAACGTGCCGGCCGTCAGTGACGGCGGTCTCAGCTGCCGCAACTTCGCCCAATGCTCGACCGTGCTCGCCCAGGGCCGGAACCCCGATTACGACGGGCCGGACGGCGTGGTGGCGATCGATGCCAACGGCAATCCGAGCGCCTCCATCTTCGAGCGATTCACCTTCGACGCGAACGGCCGCGACCTCACCACCGGTCTCCTCAACGTGGGGCCGGTGTAGCGGCCTCCCGTCAGAGCGAGCCGACGAGATCCTCGACCGATACCACGTAGCCCGTGTAGAACGCACCGAACTCGCCGTACAGCGCAGAGCCCCGGTCGAAGCGCATCGTGTAGACCACTTCCTTCAACACATCGGGGTGGGTGGCGAACAGCGTCACACCCCACTCGAAGTCGTCGAGCCCGGTGGAGCCGGTGACGTACTGCACAACACGGCCGGCGAACTTGCGCCCACTTGCACCGTGCTCGTGCATCAGTTCCTTGCGATCGTCGAACGGCAGCGTGTACCAGTTGGCGTGATCCTCACGACGCTTCGACATCGGGTAGAAGCACCACGCCGGAAGGTGCTGGCTGCGTGGCGGAATCTCCGGGTACAGGCGAGCGTCGATCATCGCCTGTGGCATGCCCTGGGTGTACTCCGACGCCTCGGTGAGACTGACGTAACTGTCGACGACGTCGAGACCGGCGCGCTGGAGACCGGACTGCAGCGACCGGAGTTCGCGCCAGTCGGCATGCATCGCCATGAAGGCCGCATCGCACTTGTGACCCAGCGTGCTGACCGACACCACCTGCACCCCGGCCGCCTCGGCTGCCTTCACGGCCGCCACCACGGCCTCGCCGTCGAACAGCGGGCTCGGCTTGCAGAACAGGTGCAGCACACCTCGGCCGGTGGCGGGGCTGATGGGTTCGCTCATGCGGCCAAGGCTAGGCCGAACACCCCGTCAGGTGGCGAGGCGTTCCGGCGAATAGACGTTGCACCGGTCGTTGCGCACGAAGCCCACGAGGGTGAGGCCAGCCCGGCGTGCCGTGTGCACGGCGAGCGCGGTGGGGGCGCTGACGGCCACCAACGCCGAGAACCCAGCCGCCCACGCCTTCTGAACCAGTTCGAAGCTGGCGCGGCCACTGACGAAGAGGCCCAGTCCGGTGGCCGGCAACTGGCCGTCGAGCACCATCCGGCCGATCACCTTGTCGACAGCGTTGTGCCGGCCGACGTCCTCACGGATGGCCAGCACGGTGCCCTCTGCATCGAACGCTGCGGCGGCGTGCACGGCGCCCGTGGCGTCGAACAGGCCCTGCCCGCGCAGGACAGCATCGGGCACGGAGCGCATCACCTCCAACGACAGCGGCGCAATGTCGGGAAGAGGTTGCAGCCGAGCGCAGAGTTCGTCGATGGCGTCGTTGCCGCACAGACCGCAGCTCGAGGTGGTGTTGCCGAGGCGTGGCCGAGGTGCCGGGGCCCGACCGCCGGTGTCGACCGTGACCACGTTGAACTCGCTGCCCACGGCCGAGCCGCTGGCGCAGTAGCGCACACCGGTGACCGATGCGTCGCCGAGCAGTCCCTCCGTGAAGCAGAAGCCGACCGCCAGTTCATAGTCGTGGCCGGGCGTGCGCATCGTGGTGCTCACCGTCGTGCCGTCGAGCTGCACCGTCATCGGCTCCTCGACGATCAGTTCGTCGGGCCGGCGGGCGCGCGAGTCGCCGGTCACGGTGGTGACCAACACGGTCTCGCTCCGGCTGCGGGGCGCCATTCCAGAGACGGTACCGGCGCCGTGGCCGAGCCGCGCTCTCGGTGAATCAGACAATGCACGTTCACGAACGCACGAGTGGGTAAGGTTCGCCGCATGGACACACAGAACAATTCACGAATCCTCGCAGCAGAACTCGTGGGAACCGCCGTGCTCATGCTCGGTGGTCCCGGCGTTGCCATTCTGGCGGCGTCCTACGTCGGCATCCTCGGTGTCGCCCTGGGCTTCGGGTTCTCGCTCCTCATCATGGCGTACGTCATCGGACCCATCAGCGGCTGCCACATCAACCCGGCGGTCACCCTGGGCCTGTTGCTCGCCCGCAAGATCAACAAGGGCCACGCCATCGCCGCCTGGATCGGTCAGATCGTCGGTGGCATCGCCGGCGGCGCCATCATCCTCGGCATCGCCAGCGGCCAGAAGGACTTCCAGCGCGGCCAGTTCGCCGCCAACCTCTACAAGGGCGACTACTTCGGTCTCGGCTCCGCCATCGTCGTCGAGATCGTGCTCACCGCCCTGCTCGTGATGGTCGTCCTCTTCACCACCACCCGCGGCTTCGCTCCCGGTTGGGGCGGCATGGTGGCTGGCATCACCCTCACGGTCATCCACCTCATCTCCATCCCGGTCGACAACACCTCGGTGAACCCGGCCCGCAGCCTCGGCGCCGCCATCTTCGCCGACAGCTCGTTCGACGCCATGAGCCAACTGTGGGTGTTCATCGTGTTCCCGCTCATCGGCGCCGCCGTGGGCGTGGTGCTGTTCCTCATGCTCGACGACAGCAAGGTGGAAGACACCATGCTGGGCAACGTGCCGGGCATGACCGCCGCTCGTGACGCGATGGGCAAGATCGCCGACGCAGCCAACTGAGACCGGTCCGGCGACCCGCCGCGCCGGAACATCTCTCTCAGGAACGTGGGTACTCGCGCTCGGCGCGGGTACCCACGTCGGTTTTTCGGGCACCGTGGCGGCGAGTGCCTCAGGCCGAGAGCAGCGCCAGCAGGTCGGCACGACGCGCCGGGCCGAGACGCGGTTCGGGTTCGCGCTGGTCGCGGGTCTGCCACACGGCCAGCACGCGCGCTCCCACCTCGGGGTCCTTCATCATCGCGTCGGGTGAGGTCAGCAGGTTGAGCGACCGGAAGAACGCTCGCATCACCACCGCGTCGGTGCGCACGGCGGGCAACAGTCCCTCGCGGAACACCGACCGCATGAAGGTGCGCGGGTCGGTGGTGTCGCCATCGGGGTCGGTGCCGCTCAACAATGCGGCCGACACGCGCCGCGCCTCGGCGTCCTGCTCCACACCCGAGCGATACCAGGGCATGATGTCGGCGCGCAGCGCTCGGTCGTAGGCCACCACGGCCGCGTGAACGTCGTCGGGATTCGCCGCCACGGCCTCGGCCATCAGGTGAGCCCCCCAGAACGCCGTCGAGCAACCGCGCCCGTAGAGCGGATTGGTGCACAGCACCGTGTCGCCCACGGGCACGAAACCGGTAGCCACTGGCACACCGTTCACCACGTAGTCGCGCCAGCGGTTCAGCAGACCAGCCATCACGTGCACCTCATCGGTGATGGCTTCTGCCCTGCCGTCGAGCCACGGCGCCGTGGCCACCAACTGCCGCGCACAGTCGTCGAACACGACAGGATCGTGCAGCATCTTGCGCAGCACATCGTCGTCGGTGGGCGCCGCCAGCGTGACGCTGAAGGTGCGGTTGTCGCCCACGAACACGCCGTACTTGAGGTAGCCCAGGTCGCCGCCGATTGGCCCCGTGCGGGGCGGATAGTCGTGGCCATCGCGCAGTCGGTAGAAACGACTGAAGTACACGATGCCGGTGTCGTCGACCTCCTCGGCCACGGGTGCCGTGCCGGCTTCGACCAACCAGTCGCTGAGCGCGCTGCGGCGCCCGGCGGCCACGACGGTGAGGTCGGCCTTCACGGTTGAGCCGTCGGCGAGGGCGACGCCGGCAACATGGGGCAGCCCGGACGAGTCGATGGGGGCCGAGGTCACCACGCCGGTCACGCCCACCCCGGTGCGGAACTCCACCCTTCCCTCGGCCATCGCCCGACGGCGGAGGATCCACTCGAAGGTGGTACGGCGGCATGCGAGCATCACCAACTCGTCGTCGCCAGGTTGCAGTTCGAAGTCGGTGATGGTGGGCGGCAGGTCATCGCCGAAGCGCATCTCCGACGCACCCTCGCGCAACAGGTCGGCGTACACGTCGGGGTGCTGGTTGCGCAGCAGACCCACGAGCCGAGCGAGGAAGGCATGACTGTGACGCACCTGCGGCGCGCCGCGTCGGTCCCACTCGAACGCCTCGTCGGCCGAGGTGGGCATCGGGGTGTCGTCACGCTCGAGCACCGTCACCGAATGCCCCTGCTGGGCGAGGATGAGCGCCGAACCCAGTCCCGCCACGCCGCCACCGACCACCACGACCTTCATGCCGCCACCCTAGACAGACCCTGCGAAAGTTGCCCTGTCAGGGGGCGATCCTGTAGCCCACTCCACGAACCGTGCGGATGATGCTGCGTTGTTCCGGCAGATCGATCTTCCGGCGCAGGTTCGCGATGTGGACATCGACGATGTGTTCGTCGGCGAACCAGTTCTCGCCCCACACCCTCTCGAGGAGTTGGCGGCGACTCAGCACCAGGGTCGGGTTCGTCGACAACACGTCGAGGAGGTCGAACTCGATGCGGGTGAGATCCACCTTCACCCCGTCGATCAGCACCTCCCGCGAGTGCGGATAGAGCAGGAGGTGGCCGATCGTCCGCGGCATTGCCTCGAGGTGACTCGTCCGCGGACGGCGCAGCAGCGCATCGACGCGCGCCACCAGTTCCCGCGGCGAGAACGGCTTGCGGAGGAAATCGTCGGCGCCGAGCGCAAACCCGCTGAACTTGCCGGCATCGTCGGGTCGCCCCGAGACCACCATCACGTAGGCATTCGAGTGTTGACGGATGGCGCGGCACAGGTCGAGGCCGTCGCCATCGGGAAGCGTGAGGTCGAGCACCACGAGGTCGGGCATCTTCACTGCCATCGCCTCGTTGGCGGATGCCAGGGTGCGGGCCGTCTGGACGCGGTAGCCGGCGTCCGTCAGCACATCGGCCATGAGTTGGCCGAACTCGGGCGCGTCGTCCACCACGAGCACGTCAGTCTCCGCCACAGTGGTCAGTCTGCCACACTCTGCGGTTTGTTCACGAAGCTTCTGGCCCGGAGGGTCATCGGGGCCGTGCGACCGCCCACGGCGTCGGCCGATCAGGACGGCGACCGATGTTGTCGGTTAGCAGTCCACGGTTTAGAGTGCTAGCACTCTCGCCGTCCGAGTGACAGCCGGGCTGCGAATCCCCATCCCATACACCTCATCGTGGAGGACACAATGCCGAAGCAGATCGCATTCGACGAGGCCGCCCGTCGTTCACTCGAGGCGGGCATGAACAAGCTCGCCGACGCCGTGCGCGTCACCCTTGGGCCCAAGGGCCGCAACGTGGTGCTCGAGAAGAAGTGGGGCGCTCCCACCATCACCAACGACGGTGTGAGCATCGCCAAGGAGATCGAACTCGAAGACCCGTACGAGCGCATCGGCGCCGAACTGGTGAAGGAAGTCG
>CAZQPJ010000043.1:0-12699 GCA_964595105.1 uncultured Bifidobacterium sp. | reverse complement strand
GGGAGACGTCGTACACGGCGTGGGTCACCATCCAGATCGGCTGCGACAACTCGTGTGCTTTCTGCATCGTGCCCGCGGTGCGTGGCGCCGAGATCAGCCGACCCTTCGCCGACATCGTCAGCGAGGTGAAGGCGTTGGTCGCCGACGGCGTCACCGAGGTCACCCTGCTCGGCCAGAACGTCAACTCGTATGGTCGCGATCTCCAGCTGGCTGCCCGGCAGCAGGGCCAGCACGATGCGGCACTGAGGCCGTTGTTCTCGGCGCTGCTCCGCGAGGTCGGTGCGGTTCCCGGTGTTCGGCGGGTGCGCTTCACGAGTCCGCACCCGAAGGACATGCGTCCCGACACGTTCGCCGCGATGGCAGAGACCCCCACGGTCTGTGAACACCTGCACTATCCGTTGCAGTCGGGTAGTGATCGTGTGTTGGCATTGATGCACCGCGGCTACACGGCCGAGCGCTACCTCGAGCGACTGGCCCAGGCGCGGTCGGCAGTGGCCGACCTGGCCGTCAGCACCGACATCATCGTCGGCTTCCCCGGAGAGACCGAGGCCGACTTCGAACGCACGCTCGAGGTGGCGGCGGCGGCCGAGTACGACTATGCGTACACGTTCCAGTTCTCGCCCCGTGAGGGCACCGAGGCGGCGGACATGGTGGAGCAGTTCATCGATCCGGCCGTGGTGAGTGAACGATTCCAACGTCTGCGCGTGGTGGTGGAGCGGTCGGCCCTTGCGAAGCACCTTGCCCGTGTCGGTCGCATCGAGGAGGTCATCGTCGAAGGACCGAGCAAGAAGGACCCTTCGGTCATCTCCGGTCGCACCCGTCAGAACAAGCTGGTGCACTTCCCCTCGACCACTCCACTGCGAGTCGGCTCGTACGCGCTGGTGGAGGTCACCTCGGCTGCACCCCATCACCTCATGGGCCGGTACGTCGAACTGGTGGCCGAGCCGTCGCACCGCCGACGGATTCCCGTGTTGGCCGGGTGAGCGCGCCGATCGTCATCGTCGGGCCGACGGCGTCCGGGAAGAGCGATGCGGCGATGGCACATGCCGTTGCACACCCGGGAACCGAGATCGTGGCGATCGATGCGATGCAGGTGTACCGCCGAATGGACATCGGCACCGCGAAACCGAGTGCCGCCGATCGAGCGGCGGTGCCGCACCACTGCCTCGACCTTGTCGAGCCGAGCGATGACTACACGGTGGCGGAGTTCGCCGGCGCTGCCACGGCGGCGGTCGACGACATCGCAGCACGAGGTGGTCGGGCGCTGCTGGTGGCTGGCACCGGCCTGTACCTGCGGGCGGTGACCGACCCGATGGACATTCCCGGGCGTTGGCCGCACGTGCGTGCTGAACTCGAGGAGCGTGCCGAACGGGAGGGGAGCGCAGCGCTCCACGCCGTGCTGGTGCAGCTCGACCCGGTGGCGGCAGCACGCATGGAGCCGTCGAATGCCCGACGGGTGGTGCGCGCACTGGAGGTGACGCTCGGCAGTGGTCGACCCTTCAGTTCGTACGGACCCGGTATTGCCACCTATGCGCCCGTGGGCTTCGTGCAGATCGGACTCCAATGGAGCCGATCGCGGCTGGCCGACCGCATCGCCGAGCGCGTCCATCGCATGGTGGCGGCGGGATTGGTGCACGAAGTGGCCGGCCTCCTCGGCCTCGCGGAGGGCGTCGGCGGTGCCGTCGGCGCGGGTGGACTGTCACGCACCGCTGCACAAGCGCTCGGCTACAAGGAGATCATCGATCACCTCCAGGGACGTTGCTCGCTCGACGAGGCGATCGACACCGTCATCGTTCGAACGCGGCAGTTCGCCGTGCGCCAGGAACGCTGGTTCCGCCGCGACCCCCGCGTACGCTGGGTCCACATCGAACACGATCCGGTGGCCGAGGTGCTGCCGGTACTGGCGGCCGCATGACCCTCTTGACGCTCACCAAACATCACGGCCTCGGGAACGACTTCCTCGTGGTGCACGATCCCGATGTGGCCGACCTTGCTGCCCTGGCGCGTCGGTTGTGCGACCGCCGACGGGGTCTGGGAGCCGACGGCTTGCTCATCGCCACCCCGGTCGATGGGTTCGTGGCGCGGATGGTGCTGCACAACGCCGATGGGTCGCGCGCCGAGATGAGCGGCAATGGCATCCGCTGTTTCGCTCAGGCGATGGCCGCGTTGCGGGGCACGCTCGCGCCCCAGCGGATCCTCACTGACGCCGGCGAGCGACTCGTCACCCTCACTGCGACCGACCGGGCCGACGTGGTGCTGGCGGCGGTCGACATGGGTGAGGTGGCGGCACTGCCGGAACCGAGCGGGTGGTCGGCACTGGGGTGCGATCCGATGCGACCGGTTCGTCACCTCAGCCTTGGCAACCCACACTCGGTGGTGGCGGTCGACGACGTTCGTGAGGTCGACCTGCTGTCGCTCGGAACCCTCGTGCCGCACGTGAATCTCGAGATCGTGGAGCCGGGTCCTGAGGCGCACGGCGTGACGATGCGGGTGCACGAACGTGGCGCCGGCATCACCGAGGCGTGCGGCACGGGCGCCTGCGCCACTGCGTGGGCGGCCCGCGAGTGGGGCCTGGTGCCGCCCGACACCGATGAGGTCATGGTGCACATGGATGGTGGTGACGCTGCGGTTCGGCTCGATTCGCCGACCGTGGGGCGGGTGACGCTGGTCGGCCCGGCGCAGTACGTTGCCACCATGCAGGTCGACGCGTGAACACGCCCTACAACGAGGCACTCGGCGCGACGCTCATCGAGCGCACCAAACGCGAACAGATCGTCATCGTGGGCGTCACGTTCCCCGGGCACACCGATGACGACACCGAGGCCGGCCTCGATGAGCTCGAGTTGCTCATCGACACCGCAGGTGCCGACGTGGTGGGTCGGGTGATGCAGCGTCGCGACTCACCCGACCACACCTGGTACATCGGGAAGGGCAAGGCGCAGGAGTTGCGCGACATCTGCCTCGCGGTCGACGCCGACACGGTGGTGTTCGACAACGAACTCAGCCCGGCGCAGCAGTTCAACCTCGAGAAGTTGCTGGGTCGCACCGCCCTCGACCGCACCGCCGTGATTCTCGACATCTTCGCCCAGAACGCCCACACCTTGGAGGGCAAGGCACAGGTGGAGCTCGCCCTCCTGCGCTACCGCCTGCCTCGTCTGCGTCGGGGGGCCACGGCGCGTATGTCGCAGCAGCGTGGCGGCATCGGTGGACGCTTCGGTGGTGGCGAGACCAAGCTCGAGGTCGACCGCCGACGCATCATGCGGCGCATCACCAAACTCGAGTCCGATCTGAAGGAACTCCAGCAGAACCGGTCGTTGCAGCGGAAGGGTCGCTCGCGCAGCGGACTGGCAGCGGTCACCATCGTGGGCTACACCAACGCGGGAAAGAGCACCCTGCTCAACACACTGACGCAGGCGGGCGTGTTGGCCGAGGACCGCCTGTTCGCCACGCTCGACCCCACCACGCGCCGCCTTGCCTTGCCCGGTGGCGAGCCCGTGCTCCTCACCGACACGGTGGGTTTCGTCCGCCGGCTGCCGCATGGCCTCGTGGAGAGCTTCAAGAGCACGCTGGAGGTTGCCAGTTCGGCCGACTTCCTCGTCCACGTGGTCGACTGTGCTGGGCCCGACCCCGACGGCCAGATCAGCGCTGTCCGGGAGGTGCTGGGCGAGATCGACGCCCTGACGGTGCCCGAGTTGCTGGTGTTCAACAAGGCCGACCTGCGACCGGACGTGGCCGACGAACTGCTCGAGCGATACCCGGGCTCGGTGGCGGTGAGCGCCCGCACCGGCGACGGACTCGAACGATTCCTGCAGGTGCTCGGTGATCGGTTGCGGTCGATCTCTGCGGTGGTCGAACTACTGATTCCGTACGACCGCGGCGACGTGCTGGCCTCCGTGCACCGTGAGGGCGAGGTTGTGTCGACGTTCCACGACGAGGCGGGCGTCCGCATTCGGGCGCGGCTCAGCGACGCGTCGACCGGCCGACTCTCTGAGTACGTGGTTGCTTCTTCCTGAGTCGTGCCGATCGGGAAGAATGGCCCCTGCATGAACGACCCCGCTGGTTTCGTCCCGCCCCCGTACCCTTACGACCGGCTCGATCGGTTCACTCCACTCGCCGCTGCCCATGAGGGTGGCGTGGTCGACCTCTCGATCGGCACCCCGTGTGACCCGCCGCCCTCGGCGGTGGTAGCCGCGCTGTCGAGCAGCAACAGCGAGCGCGGCTACCCGCCGAGCATCGGCACCGACGCACTGCGCTCGGCCGTGCGCGGTTGGCTCCACCGCCGCTTCGGGGTGGAAGCCTCGCTGGCACAGATCGCTGCGTGCGTCGGCACGAAGGAGTTCGTTGCCACCACACCGCATTACCTCAAACTGCGAAGTCCGTCGCGTGACACCGTGCTCTACCCAGCGGTTGCGTACCCGACCTACGAGATGGGTGCAGTGCTCGCCGGATGCCGTCCGGTGGCGGTGCCGTCGGCCCCCGACGGCTCGATCGACCTCGCTGCGATCGATCCCGCCGATGCCGCACGGGCATTGATGCTGTGGGTGAACAGCCCCTCGAATCCCACGGGTGCGCTCAGCGACCTCCAGGCCGCAGCGGCGTGGGGGAGGGCGAACGGTGTTCCCGTGTTCAGCGACGAGTGCTATGTCGAGTTCACGTGGGACGGCCCGCCGCGCACGATTCTCGAGGCCGGCCTCGACGGCGTGGTCGCGGTCCATTCGCTCTCTAAGCGCTCCAACCTCGCCGGCCTTCGTGTCGGCTTCTACGTCGGCGATGCGGAGTTGGTGGGCTACCTCAAGGAAGTTCGCAAGCATGTCGGCATGTTGGTGCCGGGCCCGGCGCAGGCTGCCGGCGCAGTGGCGCTGGCCGATGATGCCCACGTCACCGAACAGCGAGACCGCTATCGCCGACGCCTCGAACGGCTCGGAGGCATCCTGGGTGCCTGGTCGGGCATCGACATCCCGATGCCGGCCGGCAGTTTCTACCTCTGGTTCGACGCCGTTGACGGCTGGGAGTTCGCCGAACGGCTCGCTAGGGAAGGCGGGGCGATGGTGAGCCCGGGTGACTTCTATGGAGCTGGCGGCGCACAGAACGTGCGGGCGGCCGTCGTGCAGCCCGACGAGCGGATCGAGTTGGTGGCGCAGCGCCTCGGAGTCCGCTGATGTCGTGGGGGGCACCGCTGCCGCCGCCGGTTCCGCCGCCCCCTGCGCCCGTCGCCACGACACGACCCCGGCGCGGGGTCGTCGGCAGGACGGCGGGAGCCACACTCATCGTGATCGGGCTGGCGGCGGGTGCAGCGATGTCGGCGGTGGCGATGGCCGCGCCGCTGCAGACGGTGCGAGGGTTCGCCCGAGCCAGAGCAGGTTGCACCACGACCCTGCAGTTCGACCGAACCGGCACGTTCACGCTCTACCTCGAATCGAAGGGGCGAACGGCGGTGTCGAGCGGAGAGTGCGGTGCCGGCACCTATGAACACACCGCCACCAGCGTCCCCTCTGCCACTTTCGAACTCATCGACCCGGCGGGTGACACGGTGACTGCGGCGTCAGCGGTTGGTCGCGTCTACCGCCTCGCTTCGTTCCGAGGTGAGGAAATCGGTCGGGTCGTGATCTCGGAACGCGGCGACTACCAGATGACGGTCATCTCGGCGGACGATGTCGCGGTGGCCGTGGGCGGTGACCCGAACGCAGCCAAGAGGCTGTGGGCCATTGCTGCCATCGTGACGACGTTGTTGACGGTGCTGATGGGCGTGACGCTGGTGGTGCTGAATCGGCGCTGAACCGGGGAGGCACGTGCGCAGGAGGTCAGAGGCGGCGCATGACCGTGACCACTCGGCCGAAGATCTGCACCTCACCGCTGGGGAAGACCATCGGTGACAGCCGCGGGTTGGCCGGGATGAGCGTGACGGTGGTTCCCTTGCGCTGGTAGGTCTTCACCGTTGCCTCCTCGCCGGGAATTCCGGCGATCACGACGTCACCGTTGTCGGCGGTGGTCTGGCTCCGGGCCACCACGAAGTCGCCGTCCATGATGCCGAGTTCGATCATCGAGTCGCCACGGACCCTCAGCATGAACAGGTCGCCGCCGGTGCCGGTGAAATCTTCGGGGAGAGGGAAGAGTTCCTCGACGTTCTCCTGGGCCAGGACATCGGTGCCGGCAGCCACGTCACCCACGAGCGGCACGTGCCGCACGGGACGGCGCTCGATGGCGGCATCGCTCGACGGATCCCATCGGACTTCGATGGCACGCGGTTTGGTGGGATCTCGGTGGAGGAAGCCCATGCGCTGCAGTGAAGCCAGGTGGCTGTGCACCGTCGAGGGCGAGGTGAGGTTCACGGCCTCGCCGATTTCGCGAACACTGGGCGGATACCCGCGGTCTCGCATGCTCTTCTCGATGACCTCGAGGATGCCGCGCTGGCGTTCGGTGAGTTTCTCGGGACGTGTAGCCATGGCCGGGAGCGTACACGCGTTCGGCCGTCAGGTCAAACACCCGTTCGTGCAACAAATGTTCGGTTCGGGGTTGACGGTCGAACAGTTGTTCTGGCAGACTGCGAACAGTTGTTCGGTCGAACGTTCGGTCGCCGAATCCCTGTCACACCCCTCGTGGAGGATCACCACCATGTCGATCACCGCCGCCGCACTTCCTGCCCGCCAGCGCTACTCGGTTGTCGTTCCCTCTCGCTTGGCCGAAGGCCGGCCGCATACGCAGCCCTCGTCGGTGGTCTACATCCGCCGCAGGCTGTTGGTGGTGTTCATGCTCGTCGCCGTGGTCGCCGTGGTGTGGCTCGGCGCAGGAAGCGTCGTGGCGAACCGTGGAGGCGACCCTGCCTCCGCCTCTGCGGTTCGCCCGACCGCCACCTACGTGGTGCAGCCCGGTGACACCCTGTGGTCGATCTCGTCGATCTACCACGGGTCGCACGGTGTGGGGGAGTACGTCGAGATGCTGGTGGCGGCCAACGGCAACTCCACCATCGCTCCGGGTCAAGGTCTCGTCCTGCCCTGAGCCGACCGGCCGACCGGCGGAGCGAGCGGGTGAGCCACTAGCCTCGGCTCGATGCGTTGCCCGAAGTGCCAGACCGACGACACCAAGGTCATCGACTCGCGTGAGGCCGAGGACGGCACCGCGATTCGCCGGCGTCGCTCGTGCGTGGGCTGCTCGCATCGTTTCACCACGTACGAGCGCTTCGAGGAAGTGCCCCTCGTGGTGGTGAAGAGCAACGGTCAGCGGGAACCGTTCGACCGGGCGAAGATCATCTCCGGCGTGAGCGCCGCCTGCAAGGGGCGCCCGGTGACGGCGGAGCAGATCGAACAACTGGGAGAGTCGATCGAGGACGTCGCTCGGCTCGGCGGTCCGGAGATCGCCTCGGCGGCCATTGGGGTGGAGGTGCTCGATCGGTTGCGTCAGCTCGACGAGGTTGCCTATCTGCGCTTCGCGAGCGTGTACAAGGGCTTCGACGCTGCGGCCGACTTCCAGCGGGAGCTCGTGCTGCTGAAGAAGCTGCAACAGTCGTGACCGCCGGCCGGCGTCGGTGCGGCTCGACGCTGGGCCTTGCAGGTCTGCTGGCGCTCGCTGCGTGCAGCAGTCCATCGACGGCTGCGCAACTGAGTGCTTCGGTGCCTCCGTCGTCGACGACGGTCGTGGCGACGACGGTCGTGGCGACGACCACCATGCTGCCGACCACCACGCTGCCGGCCACCACACTGCCGGCCACCACACTGCCGGCCACCTCACTGCCGGCCGGCGCCGGCCCGGCGATCCCCGACTTCCTCGGTGAGGAGATGCTCGGAACCTCGGCACAAGGTCGACCGATCGTGGCTCATCATCGCGGCACCGCAGGCGGAAAGGTGGTGCTGGTGGTGGGTGTCATCCACGGCAGCGAGAACGCCGGTCTCGCGGTGCTCGATCTGCTCGACACGATGCCGCTCGCGCCGGGTTTGGACCTGTGGCTGATGCCGGCGATGAACCCGGACGGACTGGCCAACAACGTCCGCGGAAACGGCAATGGCGTCGACCTGAACCGCAACTTCCCGCACGACTGGACGGCTATCGCCCAGCCGGGCGACTGGCAGTACAGCGGCAGCGGCCCTGCGAGCGAGCCGGAGACCCAGGCGTTCATCGCCTTCGCCGAACGCATCCGGCCAGTGCTGACGCTGTGGTATCACCAGGACCTCTATCGCATCTCGCCGTCGAAGGGCAGAGATGCCCCACTGCGCGAACGCTATGCCGAGATGACCGGCCTGCCCCTTGAAACAGTCACGGGCGGCACGTACACCGGCGTCGCGGCCACCTGGGTGCGGAAGACGGTTCCCGATGCCATGTCGTTCATCATCGAACTCGGCCCGTCTCTCTCGACGCCCGAGGCGGCGATCCACGCCGCTGCGGTGCTCGAAGTGGCCCGCTTGGCCTGAAGGCCCGCAGCGTCGGCGATCACTCGTCTCGGTGGCGGACCCAGCGGGTGAAGAGGAAGCCGTCATCCTCGAGGATGTGGGCGAGGTTCATCCGGTGGGCGAGGTCGGGGGCTCCGACCGTGAGCCTCGGCCCGGCGCCGCCGGTGAGCTGCGGCGAGATGGTGAGGTTGAGTTCGTCGACGAGGTCGGCATCGGCCAGCATGCCGTTGAGGGTGGGACCACCCTCGGCCTGGACGACCTCCGCGCCCAGCCCCGCCAGTTGCGCCAGTGCATCGGGAAGGTCGACGGACCCGTGCCCGGCGCGCACGGTCGGCACCGGCACCTCGGGGGCATCGGTGGGGAGGATCAGCAGGCCGCGCCCGGAGGTCCAGAGCGGTGAGTCGAAATCGAACCGAGCGGAACGCGAGACGACCGCGACCCGTTGGTGCTCGGACTTCGGCGGCCCGTACCCCTCGATGCGTGCCGTGTTGGCGCCCACCAGCACCACGTCGGCCATCGTGCGCAGCAGCAGCAGCAACTGCTGGTCGGCGGGGTTCGACAGCCCGCGTGACGTGGTGCCGACCACGGTCGACCCGTCGAGCCCGCTCACCATGCACACCATCACCCAGGGTCGATGCGCGTGAGCGACGCGGGGCACCCCGTAGGCGTCGCTGAGTTCCACGGTGTCGCTCGGGTTCGGATGAAGACGACGCATTGATGAGATGATGCCAGTCATGGCCCTTGAAAGCGACCCTGTCGAACCGGCGACCCGCACCGCGTTCCGGACGTGCCCGCTGTGCGAGGCCGGATGCGGGCTCGAGATCTCCGTACGACGAGACGGAGGCCGCGAGCAGGTGGTGCGCATCCGCGGTGACCGTGACGACGTGTTCAGCCACGGCTACATCTGCCCGAAGGGAAGCACCCTCAAGCAACTGCACGACGACCCGGATCGGCTGCGCAGGCCGTTGGTGAAACGCGGTGGCGTGCACGTGGAGGTCGAGTGGGACGAGGCGTGGCGAGTGGTGGCCGACGGCCTCGGGGGCGTGCTGCAACGCCACGGAAAGGAAGCCGTGGGCGTGTACCTCGGCAACCCGTCGGTCCACAGCCTCAGCGCAATGGTCTACAACCGCGTGATGCTGACCGCTCTCGGCACGAAGCGCAGGTTCAGCGCATCCACTGTCGACCAACTGCCGCGCCAGGTGGCCGCCGCCTACGTGTTCGGTTCGCCGGCCACCGTGCCGGTACCCGATCTCGACCACACCGACTTCCTCGTGGTGATGGGCGCCAACCCGTATGCGTCGAACGGCAGCCTCTGCACGGCACCCGACTTCCCCGGTCGTCTCGAGGCGATGCGGGCCCGTGGCGGCACGTTGGTGGTCATCGACCCGCGTCGCAGCCGCACAGCGGAGGAAGCAGATCGTTGGTTGCCCATCCGGCCCGGCACCGATGCGCTGTTGCTGGCAGCCATGGTGACCGCGCTCGCAGACGACGGTGCGATCGCTCCCGGTGATCACCTGGAGGCGCACCTGTCGGGCCTCGACGAGGTCGTTGCCGCGCTGGCGCCCTTCACTCCCGAGGCGGTCGCCGATGCCACCGGCATCAGCGCAGACGACA
The DNA here is from genome assembly GCA_964595105.1 of uncultured Bifidobacterium sp. Classification (GTDB taxonomy): domain Bacteria; phylum Actinomycetota; class Acidimicrobiia; order Acidimicrobiales; family Ilumatobacteraceae; genus UBA668. Next base: position 2,704 of record CAZQPJ010000043.1, on the reverse strand, counting down.
TCCGGCAGCTGGCTCGCGACCTTCGGGCTGCCCCCACGGGAAGCGTGTACGGCCGCATCGGCACCACCACCACCGAGTTCGGCACGCTCACCTCGTGGCTCGTCGATGTCGTCAACATCGTCACCGGCAACCTCGACCGGCGAGGTGGCGCAATGTTCCCGCAGCCGGTGGCGGGCGGTCAGTCGTCGCGGCCCGCGACCCATCGACCGACCGGGTTCACGGTGGGGCGCGGGCACACCCAGGTGCGCGGACTGCCCGAGGTGATGGGTGAATACCCGTCGGCGGCGATGGCCGAGGAGATCACCGACGCCCCCGACCCGATCAGGGCCATGGTGACGGTGGCTGGCAACCCGGTGCTGAGCACGCCGAACGGTGAGCAAATCGACGAGGCGTTCTCGCAGCTCGAGTTCATGGTGAGCGTCGACATCTACCTCAACGAGACCACGCGTCACGCCGACGTGGTGCTGCCGCCGCCGTCGCAGTTGCAGCGCCCGCATTACGACCTCTCGCTGCTGACGTTCGCGGTGCGCAACGTGGCGAACTTCAGCGAGGCCGTGCTGCCGCTCGACCCGGGTGCGCCCGATGAGTGGGAGATCCTCGCGAAAGTGGGCCTCATCGCAGCCGGGCTCGGTCCCGACGCCGACCCGGCAGCAGCCGACCAGCAATTGATGCGCGGCATGGTGGAACGAGCCGTGGCCGACCCGCACGGCCCGATCCACGGCCGGGACGTCGACGAGATCCTGGCCGATCTCGGTGATGTTCCCGGCCCCGAGCGCCACCTCGACTTCATGCTGCAGATGGGTGCCTACGGAGCGGCCTTCGGTTCGCGGCCGGGTGGTGCGTCGCTGCAACTGCTGCGCGACAATCCGCATGGCGTCGATTACGGGGCCATGCAGCCACGGCTGCCGGAGGTGCTGCGGACTCCATCGGGCACCATCGAACTCGCGCACCCGGTCCTGCTGGGTGACGTCGCTCGACTGCGTGATGCCCTGCCTCGACTCGAGCAGCGGTCACTCGTGCTCGTGGGTCGCCGCCACCTGCGCAGCAACAACTCGTGGATGCACAACATCGAGGTGTTGGTGAAGGGCAAGCCGCGCTGCACGCTGCATGTGCACCCCGACGACGCAGCCCGACTCGGTGTGAGCGACGGTGGGGTGGCTCGCGTGACGAGCAGGGTGGGATCGGTCGATGCCACGGTGGAGGTGACGGATGGCGTTCGTCCCGGCGTGGTGAGCCTCCCGCACGGCTGGGGGCACGGTGTGCCCGGTACACGGATGCGGGTCGCTGCCGAGCGTGCCGGCGTGAACAGCAACGTGCTGACCGACCACGACGCGCTCGATCCGCTCAGCGGAACCTCGGTGCTGAACGGCATTCCGGTCGAGGTTGTCCCCGTCTGACGGGAGCATGTGTGGACAACCTGTGGGAGTTTCCGTGGGGTTCACCGGGAATCCACCGTCGTCCACAGCGAAATCCCGTGGAAATTCACACCGTTGTCCCTCTTCCTCCCCACAGGCAACCCCACCTATCTTTCACCCCGTCAGTGGTTGGCGGTGCAAGAGTGCGGATGGACTTCGAGCGGCGGCCCGGGGGGAGGAGAGAGACCCCCGGACGGCCGAGCGTCGTGGGGGGCGACTCCAGGAACCTGTGCTCTTGCACCGCCGCTGCCATCGGGTCACGGTCATTTCTGCAGGTCAGTGATGATCGTTGACATGGGTGTAACTACAGTGCTGTAATCTCCCAACCTCTTGTGGTCGAGGGGTACGACCCGAGTGGTTTCCCACCACATCTTGTGGTGCGAAGCAACATCTTCCTCAACCGACACTTTCTCGTTCCGAGGCCCCGCCAGCCGAGGAATCACTCAATCAAGGAGCACGCAGCATGTCACTGGCACCCGATCGTCTCGCCATCGGTATCGGCCGCCACTTCACCACCCCGGGCGTGCATCCGTACGACGAGGTCGAGTGGGATCGTCGCGACGCCCGCATCAGCAACTGGAAGGACGGCTCGGTCGCGTTCGAGCAACTCGACGTGGAGTTCCCCACGACGTGGTCGCTGAACGCCACCAACATCGTCGCCCAGAAGTACTTCCGTGGCACCCTCGGTACGGCCGAGCGCGAGACCTCGTTGCGTCAGGTGATCGACCGGGTGGCCGACACCATCACCACCTGGGGCACCGAGGGCGGCTACTTCGCCGACGCGGCCGAGGCCGAGGCCTTCCGTGACGAACTGAAGTACATCCTCGTCACCCAGCGTGCGGCGTTCAACAGCCCGGTGTGGTTCAACATCGGTGTGAAGGGTGTGCCCCAGCAGGCCAGTGCCTGCTTCATCCTCTCGGTCGACGACAAGATGGACTCGATCCTCAATTGGTACCGCGAGGAAGGCGTCATCTTCAAGGGTGGTTCGGGTGCCGGCGTGAACCTGTCGAAGATCCGTTCCAGCTACGAGATGCTGAACGGCGGCGGCACGGCCAGCGGCCCCGTGTCGTTCATGCGTGGGGCCGATGCGTCGGCCGGCACCATCAAGAGCGGCGGCAAGACCCGCCGAGCGGCGAAGATGGTGATCCTCAACGTCGATCACCCCGATGTCGAGGAATTCGTGTGGTGCAAGGCCAAGGAGGAGAAGAAGGCACGCGTGCTGCGCGACGCCGGCTTCGACATGGACCTCGACGGCGCCGACTCGTTCAGCATCCAGTACCAGAACGCCA